>JBBSOP010000297.1:0-6538 GCA_038259655.1 Chroococcales cyanobacterium | reverse complement strand
TCCCCTGCCTCTTTTGACCAAAGTGATTGCTCGACGCTCGATATGAAGAAATAGCGATCGCACTTTCCCTTTTTCGCCTAAATCTCTACTTAACTCACTGAAACTGGTAGAGGTAGTTGCAAAACATTGGCAACCGCAGCAATTAACTTAGTGGGGTCAACAGGCTTAGATAAATGCTGTTGAAATCCAGATGAGAGGATTTTGCGACGGTCTTCTTCTCGTGAATATGCTGTTAAAGCGATCGCAGGGATGCATCCTCCTTTTTCTGGTTCTAAGGAGCGCAATTTGCGAATTAGTGTATAACCATCTTGTTCTGACATGCCGATGTCGCTAATCAAGACATCCGGTAGCGATTGTTGGAGGACTGTTAGGGCAGCATCAACTGATGATACCGCAGTAGCGATAGCCCCATATTCTTCAAACATAAAGGCAAGAAAGTTACGGGTATCAGCTTCATCATCTACAACAAGTACTTTTAATCCGGTGAGGGGGGTAGAAGCATCACTAGCGATCGCAGAATTTTCTTTTTCTGCTGCTTCATAATTCCTATTGTCTGGCGTTAATGGTAGTTTGACGGTAAAGGTGGCTCCTTGTCCTTCACCTGGACTTTCTGCAACGATTGTACCGCCGTGTAGTTCTACTAAATTACGCACGATCGCCAGTCCCAATCCTAATCCATTATGCGATCGCGTTGTTGTACTATCTGCTTGCCGAAAACGCTCAAATACTTTAGGTAAAAACTCGGAACCGATGCCAATGCCCGTATCAATAACTTGAATTTGGGCATAATCAGATGTGTTTAAAGCTAAAGTTCCAGCAGTGGAGGAAAGCTTGATTTCTGGATTGGGAAATATTACTTCAGTTCCCTGTTTGAGACCTTCTATGCGGACTTCTACCTTACCACCTTGAGGCGTGAACTTAATAGCGTTAGTGAGTAAATTCCAGACAATTTGCTGCAACCGAGTTGGATCGCCATATACTGTACCTAGAGTAATATCAAGGATAGTATTTAATTTAATACCTTTTGCATCAGCTAGGGGGCGGACTGCTTCTAAGGCTGCTTCCATCACAGAAATGAGGTTGACAGCAGATAAATTTAGCCGCAGCTGACCTCGGATAATCCGTGACACATCCAAGATATCTTCAATTAGTTGCACTTGAGTTGTCGCATTGCGTTCGATCGCTTCTAAAGCACGAGCAGTGGCTGTTTCATCTAGTTTTTTGGAACGAAGTATTTTTGACCAACCCAGCATCGAAGTTAATGGTGTGCGGAGTTCATGGGAGAGAACAGCTAGAAACTCGTCTTTCATCCGATTTGCTGCTTCTGCTTCTTGTCTGGCTGTCTGTTCTCGAATTACCTGAGCGCGGACTTCTTCTGCTTGCTTGCGTTCTGTAATGTCTTCGAGAGTGCCTACATATCCTAGCAAGTCGCCTTGTGCAGAAAGCATCCGTGAAGTGCGAACTTCTACCCAGCGGAGATTATCCTCAGCGCTGGGAAAGCGAAAATCTTCTGAATATTCACGACCTGCATTTAAATAAGCTGACCAAGTGGCGATCGCTCTTTCTTGATCTTCTGGATGTACAGATTCCAGCCACTTCCTGCCTAAACTTTCTGCCGTACTAAAGCCGCAAATTGCCTGATAGCAGGGATTAGTATACCTACAGTAACCTTCTATATCAGTTTCAAAAATTCCTATAGGTGAGCAGGTACTCAGAGAACGAAATCGTTCTTCACTTTGCTTGAGTTCAGCATTGACAGCTGTGAGTTGGGCTGCTTGTCGTTGAATTGCAAGGGTTTTTTTAAATAATTCGACAAATACTGTAACTTTAGAAGTTAATATATCGCTGTCTAAGGGTTTGAGCAAATAGTCAACTGCACCTAAGGCATAACCTTTAAATTGCATTTGGTCGCTGGTGCTAAAAGCAGTTAAAAAGATGATTGGAGTCTGACGCGATCGCCCACGACTACGAATTAAAGTAGCAGTTTCAAAGCCATCCATCCCTGGCATTTGCACATCTAGCAAAATTACCGCAAAATCTTGATGCAACAGACACCGCAAAGCTTCTTCTCCTGAAGTGGCTCTGACTAGATTTTCTCCCAGCCTCTCCAAAATAGCCTCTAATGCTAGCAAGTTTTCGACTTTATCATCCACTAGGAGGATGTTTACTTTGGGTTCCGGCTGCATGAGTTCATTTCCGTTTAGAATCACAAAGGTTGACTAGCAAAAAAGCAATTTCTGAAAGGGACACAATCCAGTCTACTGCAACAGCAGCAATTGCAGCTTCGGGCATAATTGAACATTCAGCAGTGGCTGGTTCTTGAACAATGGTAATTCCTCCGTGCGCCTGTACTTTTTTCAGACCTTCCTTACCATCTTGATTTGCTCCTGTTAATATTACACCAATGACTTGCTCGGCATAGATGTCTGCTGCCGACTCAAACAGCACATCAATAGATGGACGGGCAAAAGAAACAGGCTCATCAGTAGAAAGCGCAAAATAACCTAATTCTACTAGTAAATGATAATCTGGAGGCGCTAAGTAAATCTGTCCTGAGAGAATTTCCTGTTTATCTTCCACCTCTCGAATCGGCAACAATGTATGTTCTTGTAATAATGCTTGGAGTGTTTTGTCAGAATCTTTGTGACGATGTTGCACGATCGCAATTGGTGTAATAAAGTCTGATGGTAAATTAACTAAAATATTTTTTAGTGCTGATAACCCTCCTAAAGAAGTTCCAATAACTATAATTTTAAAGGACACTAGTTTAGCCTCCGGTACAGTTTCTCACCCTGAGCTATCTCTTCGTAATAGTTTTCACAGGGAGTAAATCTGATTGATTCTTGCCTTCCTAAACCTAAGATACCAAATGTGCATAAACTGTTATAAAACAGCGTGTGTACCCGCTTTTGCAGGATTGGATTGAAGTAGATAAGGACATTACGACAAAGGATGACATTAAACTCATTAAAAGAACTATCAGTTGCCAGATTATGCTGGGCAAAGATCACATTGTCCCTCAGAGATGCTCGAAAAATGGCGTTATCATAAGCTGCGGTGTAATATTCGGAAAAAGACTTTTGACCACCTGCTCTCAGGTAAAGCTGAGTATATTCTTGCATTAGTTTCAAAGAAAAAATGCCATTTTTGGCATTTTGTAACACCCTTTCATTGGTGTCAGTTGCATAGATCCGGCAACGATGGTAGAGTTTTTCTTCTTGAAGTAATATTGCCATTGAATAGACTTCTTCCCCCGTTGAGCATCCAGCGTGCCAGATGCGAATAAAAGGATAAGTTCGTAATAAGGGAATTACCTGCTGTCTAAAAGAAAGATAAAAACTGGGGTCACGAAACATTGATGTTACATTTACTGTCAGACTCAGCAAAAATCGGTCTAGACAGGGGCGATGATGCAGCAGTCGCTCTTGCAATGCAGAAATATTGGCTAATCCCTCCAACCGCATAAAACCTTGAACGCGGCGCTTGAGTGAAGAGAGAGCATAATTGCGGAAGTCATAACCGTAGTACTGGTAAACCCCTTCCAAGAGCAACTGTATTTCAATGTCCTCTAAGCTGGATTTAGGCAGATCCATAGTCTAAGTTTAGGAGAGATGCTGAGATCATTATGGACTTTGGGAGGCTTAGATCCCCGAATTTTTGGAAAAGTCGGGGATCTGCAAAGCAAATCACTGCAAGGTCAGAGACAATACTATAGAGAATGATAGTTTACGAATATTAATAATGACTGGAACCACACAGCAGTTACCTGCAAGTACTTCAGAAAAACTTTTTTGGACTTGGCAAGGTTACAAAATTCAATACACCGTCATGGGTACAGGAAAACCTCTGGTATTAGTTCATGGCTTTGGTGCTTCCATCGGCCACTGGCGCAAAAATATTCCCGTTTTGGCAAATGCTGGCTACCAAGTTTTTGCTCTTGATCTTTTAGGTTTTGGGGGTTCCGACAAAGCGCCAATTGATTACAGCGTGGAAGTGTGGGTGGAACTTTTGAAAGATTTTTGCTCAACTCACATTCAAGAACCTGCTGTATTTATCGGCAATTCCATCGGCGCACTGTTGAGTTTAATGGTAGTAGCAGAATATCCAGAAATGGCGGCTGGTGGTGTTTTAATTAACTCTGCGGGGGGATTAAGCCATCGTTCTCACGAATTGAACCCACCATTAAGGATAGTGATGGCAGCTTTTAACAAAGTTGTGCGATCGCCGATTACAGGTAAATTTGTCTTTAACCGCATCCGCCAAAAAGCCCAAATTCGCCGTACCCTGTATCAAGTTTACCGCGATCGCACAGCCGTCACAGATGAATTAGTTGATTTACTTTATACTCCCTCTTGCGATCCGGGAGCGCAGCAAGTTTTCGCATCTATCCTCACAGCACCTCCTGGCCCCACTCCAGAGGAACTATTGCCGAAAGTTGAACGTCCTTTATTAGTAATTTGGGGTGCTGACGACCCCTGGACACCAATTACTGGGGCTAAGATTTACGAGGAGGCTTGTAAGAATGGCAAAGAAATCAAAATTGTTCCCATTCCTAACGCTGGTCATTGTCCCCACGATGAGGTTCCAGATGTTGTTAATGCCCAGATTGTTGATTGGCTAACACAAAATGTAGCTACGACGACTATAAAGCCATTATGAGCATCTTACTGTAGATAGACGCAAACACACTGGGGAACATGGACTAAATCAGTTATCAGTTATCAGTTATCAGTTATCAGTTATCAGGCGTTGGTGGGGGGACTTAGACCCCAAATTTTCAATAACTGTTTACTATTCACTGCGATGCACTGACTTGTGCTGAGTTTAGCCTGAGCGTAGTCGAAGTAGCTTGTCGAAGTGTTCACTGTTAATTGCGTCTTGACAAAATTAGACTCAGGTGGTGTGTGTAATGGAGCTTGATATGTGTAATCAAAGGGAAATTCCCTTAAGTTACCACCCAGATTTTTCCAAGCTAGGCTATGAAATTATTCGAGAACTAGGACGTAATCAGGAAGGGGGACGCATTACTTACCTAGCTAATGTCCAAAAATCTCATCAACAGGTAGTAATCAAAAAATTTAGTCTTGCCAATGCAGGAACTGACTGGTCTGGTTTGAAAGCTTATGAACGCGAAATTAAAATCCTGCAAACCATTAATCATCCCCGCATCCCTCGCTATATAAGTTCTTTTGAAACTTCAACGGGTTTTTATTTAGTGCAGGAGTATAAAAATGCTCCATCTTTAGGAGTACGTCGCAGCTTTAATCCACAAGAAGTCAAGCAAATAGCGCTGTCAATTTTAGAAATTTTGGTTTATCTACAACAGCAAGTTGACCTAATTATCCATCGGGATATTAAACCAGAAAATATTTTAGTTGACGAACACTTGAATGCTTACTTAGTTGATTTTGGTTTGGCTCAGACACAAAAAGCGACAATGACTTTTAGTAGTTTGGCGGCAGGAACCCCAGGTTTTATGCCGCCAGAGGAATATCTGGGTTATTCTCTCACCCAGGCTTCAGATTTATATAGTTTGGGGGTAACACTGATTTGTTTACTTACTGATACTAATTCTGTTGATGTTGGTAAGTTAATTGATGAGCGCAACCGCTTTAATTTGCAGAAATTAGTTCCCCAACTTCATCCGTGTTTCAAATCGTGGTTGATGAAAATGGTAGAACGCAAGTGGAACCATCGTTATGCCAATGCGGCTGTTGCTTTGGCAGCAATTAAGCCGATTCAGGTAACTGGTAGCGCCACGACTATAGAAACTTTAATTGCTGCGATCGCATTGAGAAAACGAACTACTATACTGGGGCTAGCTCTGATTGGGATGTTTGCAGTGGCCGCAACAACTTTGATACTTTCTCAACAAGGTGATGCAGCCCAACATTTACAAGAAATCAGTCAAAAACCCCACTTCTAAAGGCAAAAACAAAGTTTTGAGGTTTTCACTTGGGGGCTTTTAGCTAGTCTTTTGATAATACTCCGATAACACTTGATGGAAGTGAGTAATTCCATATTCAATATCTGCAAGCTGAAGTACATTATAAGCTTTGGAATGAACACTTGCTTGTAGCGATCGCACTACCCCAAAATCTTCATTTAGCTTACTTGTTTTTTCAATACAAACTTATTTGTTAGCGCGAAGTTTCTGATGGGTAATCTAGGTTAAGCAAAAACTGGCTCAAACCAAGATTTACAACTCATGAAGTCACATCCATCTAGCAAAATCCGCGCATTTCCATTACAGCTTGTTTTGATCGTTCCTTTCGTGTTGCAAGTCTTTGGCGTTGTGGGACTAATTGGATATTTATCGTTGTTTATCATTCGATTGCCCATCCGACAACAAGCTAGTAGCGCCGCGCGTAATTCGTAATTACAAATAATTAAAGTTCTAATAACCCCGGTGGTGGTGTAATTTCAATACGACTAGCTTGTAAATCTACCACAGGTGCGATCGCCATGACAAAGGGAATCAAAACGGTCTTTTGTTTTTTGTCATGAGCAAATGATTCATGCAACTTTACTTCTAATA
>JBBSOP010000296.1:0-6549 GCA_038259655.1 Chroococcales cyanobacterium | reverse complement strand
CAACTGAATGTTCTCTAATCTTGGGGTGGGCTGAAAAGCCCGCTTTTTTTGTTTAGGAGTGTGTCAAGTTTAAATTGATGGGTAAGTTCAGTTCGTAGTGGTCTGTCGCAAAATTTGTGATAGGTGATTGAGTTTTTCAATTTCTCTTCTTTACCTCTTAACTTTGCGCTCTCTGCGTCCTTTGCGGTTCGTTCTCTTAACCCAGCAAAATTAATGCGATAGACCAGTAGTAAAGACTTTAGTCCTTATTTAGTCCTTATTTTCTAAGCAGTCAGATCCCCGACTTCTTGAAGAAGTCGGGGATCTCGCCGCCTATCAAAATACTACGTTTGTAGTATAAAATTAGTATGAGTACCAACGCGATCGCCAGAGAATACTTTAAAATTTGTAAATAAAAAGACTGTGTTTGATCTTATGGCAATTCGTCAAAATACAATCTGGGAAAATTTTCTATCTCCGGTAGTACGTTTTTTAATTGACGAGGAAAAGTTACAACGTTACGCGGATAGTATCGATTGGGAAAAAGGAAGCGATCGCTTGCGGCGAAATGATGTCATAATTCCCGATTACTACAGTAGCCAAAACTTTCACGGTATTGAAGGCGGATATCTCAACTTTGGTGCAGCAGTTTCCTATGATCCGATTACCCAATACGTTCTACCACCTAACGAAACTGTAGTACGTCAAGCTTTAATTGATGCGGTTAAAGTCAAACCTCGGCGCATACTCGATTTAGGCTGTGGTACAGGTTCCACAACTTTGATGTTAAAGCAAGCTTTCCCTCAAGCAGAAGTTATCGGTTTGGACTTATCACCATATATGCTGGTAAGAGCCGAAGATAAAGCTAAAACTGCTGGTTTAGATGTGATCTGGCGACACGGAAACGCAGAAAAAACCAGCTATCAAGACGCTTATTTTGATTTAGTCACAGCTTCTTTGCTCTTTCATGAAACACCAACTGTAGTATCCCAGACAATTTTGCGTGAAAGCTTTCGGTTGTTAGTAGCTGGAGGACAAGTATTGATTTTAGATGGTAATCAAAATACCCTACGTTCGTTAGATTGGCTCAATAATGTTTTTGAAGAGCCATATATTCGTGAATATGCTAATGAAAGTGTAGATGTGAATATGGGTGCAGCGGGATTTGAAGCAGTGCGAACTCAAGATGTATGGTGGATTAATCAAGTAACTAGCGGCGTTAAACCTATTCCTGTAACAGATGCAGTTACTCAAAAGCAAGTACGGCAGTATACGCCGACATCAATAGATAATAATGATTTGGAGGACTTAGGATCTCCAGTTTTTGGCATAAGGGCATGAGTTTAAAGGCAGTTTTATTTGATTTCAATGGTGTGATCATTAACGATGAGTCCATTCACCTGCAACTGATAGATGAAATTCTCGTTCAAGAAAATCTCCAACCCCAAAAGGTAAGTGAACGTCAAGCTTCTTTAGGACGCAGCGATCGCGCTTGTTTTCAAGAACTGCTGGCTAATCGTGGTAGGGTAGGTACTGAAGAATATTTAACTCACCTGCTGCATCGAAAAGCACAAGCTTATGTGCTGGAAATAGAGAAATTAGACAAACTGCCTTTGTATGCGGGTGTAGAAGACTTAATATATCAAGTGCGATCGCGGAATTTAAAATTAGGTTTAGTTAGTGGTGCAATCCGCCAAGAAATAGAACTGGTACTCAACCGCGCCAACCTAGCCGAACATTTTAAAGTTATCGTCGCAGGTGACGATATTACCACTAGTAAACCCAAACCCGATGGTTATTTGTTAGCAGTCACACGCCTAAACCAAAAATATCCCGAATTAAATCTGCAATCACAAGAATGTCTAGCAATAGAAGATACGCCAGCAGGTATCCAAGCGGCGAAACAAGCACAGATGCAAGTCGTTGGTGTGGCAAATACTTACCCATTTCACATGCTCCAGCGCTGTTGTAACTGGACTGTAGATTATCTGACTGATTTGGAACTAGAACGTGTACAGGAAGTATATTCCCAAAAAGAACTCCAGCCAATAGTAAGTGAATGTTAAAATAGCTTATGTTAGTCAGGAGAGTGTTATGTAAGGGGAATTAGCTCAGTTGGTAGAGCGCTGCGATCGCACCGCAGAGGCCATCGGTTCAAATCCGTTATTCTCCATTTGTACATTAAATAATTAGCCTTTGCTCAAAGCCATCCAGCCGGGAGATGTTATTTACTGGCAGTTCCAGCTATCTCTGAACAAAAAGCGATCGCGCAAATCCTCAGCGACATGGATACAGAAATCGCGGGTTTAGAACAAAAGCCCAACAAATACAAAGCCATTAAACAGGACATGATGCAAGAATTATTAACCGGGAGAACTCGCCTAAAATATGATTTAAATAATTAAATAATATGGGTAAAAAATATAAAATATATCTTGATGTTTGTTGTTTAAATCGTTCGTTTGACGACCAAACACAGCCGCGAATTCGTTTAGAAACAGAAGCAATTTTAGAAATTATCAGCCGTTGTCGAGATGGAAAATGGGAATTAGTCAGTAGCACAGCCCTAGAATCGGAAATTGCACAAACCCCAGATGTAACCAGAAGAGAACAGGTGCTTGAAGGATTAGCGATCGCTCAACATCAGATTTTAGTCACCGAAGAAATCTCTAGACGAGCTATAGAATTAACAAACTTTAATATTAAAAATTTTGATGCGCTTCATATCGCTTGTGCTGAAGGAAACGCCGACATTTTCTTGACAACCGATAACCGTCTATTGTCAAGAGCATTAAACTATAAGAATAACTTAAACATAATAGTTGCTAACCCAATGATCTGGTTAGCAGAAGTTACCACTAACCTCGTAGGAGGAGGAGAAAATGACCCCGATTGAATTATATAGAAAAGGATTTCAAGCCTTAGTAGATGCTTTGGGATATCCTGATGCTATCCGGTTTATTCGCCAATTTGACAAAGGAAATGGAGACTACACCCAAGAACGTCATCAATGGCTCGATCAGCTAACGATGGATGAAATCCTCACAGACATTAAGCAACGCCAAAAGACATCTGACTCCAAGAGCCAGGAACAATAATAAGCCAAACGTAATTGCTCCAGTAATCCCTCAAACGTCAGAATCACGGATTAGACGGATTAAAAGTCTTTCATAATAATGATTACAACCACTTAAGCAAATTGCGATTTGATTTGCGAATTTACATGATCCAACCTTGATAATCAATATAAATTTTCAAATATCAACAACTGACTTTTTCGATTTTAATGTTGTTGTGCCGCCCATAGTTAATGTTCGTTTAGTAACTACATCTAAGAATAGCTCTTCATACTTTTCAATCGACTGTTTAAAGGAATAGCACTCTACAGCAAACTGTCTTCCTTTGTTACCTAGGTGTGTTGCTAGTACCGAATTACGATATAAATCCAGTACTGCTGCCGCTAATGCATCTGATGATTCTGGCTCTACAATTATGCCACCACCACTTTCTTTAATAGCTCTAGCTGCTGTACCACTAGCAGGTACTGAACCTATTATTGGACGGCCACTTGCTAGCAATAGTGGTATTTTAGAAGGCATATTGAAGGAAATCACATTACGCTTTTGGACAATTAACCCCACATCAGCAGCGCTCAACATGTGCGGTAGTTGTTCTCGTGGCTGCAACGGTAATAATAAAATATTATCTGCCCCATAAGACAAACAATATTCTTGCAATCTGACTAAAGCTGTCGATTCGCCAACAATCACAAAGACAATTTCTTTAATATGACGCAAGTCAGCTGCTGCGGCTACTACTGTCTCTAAACCTTGCGTTAATGCAATGTTACCAGAGTACATCACTACAAATTTTCTATCTAGCTGATGGGCAATTTTCCAAAGGTTGTTCGCCTTGGTCAAAGGACGAATGAAATTTACATTTACCCAATTGGGAATACAAACGATTTTCTTAACAGGTACATCCTTATTTACTAAATTTTCATAAAATCCATCAGCAATCACACTAATTTTAGATGCATTTCGGTACGCAAATTTCTCCAACACCTCACACGCCCGAATCATCCATTTATTTTTCATGAGACCGACGCGCACGGCTGCTTCTGGAAGAATATCTTGGACATTCAAAACTACAGGACAATTGTACATCCACCCCAATAGAGTTGCTGGTAGTGAAACTAGTAGTGGTGGCACTGTTAAAAGAATTACATCTGGCCGCTTACCATTTAAGGCTTGTGGCAAGCTAGTAAAGATAAAACTCAACTCTAGTAGCAGCCGATCTACAAGGTTGGGTTTAGACTTAATCCGTAGGTAACTACGCTGAATGGTCACGCCGTTATTTTGTTCTGTAACGTACCATTTGCCTCTATATCCATCATAAATTTCACGCTGAGGATAGTTAGGCATTCCTGTAATCACTCGCACTTTGTGACCTCGTTCTACCAGTCCTTCCGCCAATTCAGTCATCAAGGGTGCTATTCCAATCGGCTCTGGATGATAGTTGTAAGAGTAAATCAGAATATGCATAAGCTATATTGTGAATTTTATAAAGTCAGCCTAAGAATGTCAGGTTATACTTATATTTCGATTGTGATGATCAATGACATCAGGATGAGATAAACACTGATAACTATTCATTTAAAATGCTAAATAAATCACATTAAAATGAAAACATTAATTGATTCTTACAGGCTTGAATTACATATTTGTTTAGGCTGCAACCTCTAGTTATTGGAATAGTAGGTTTTTATTGTTTTAATTAATGCTGGAAATTATTCCTGGTAGATTGTAGCATTACATCCAGATTTTGTTAAGAATTTTTACTGTAGCATTTATTTAATCTTTATACATGATTGATATCAACAGCATCTTAAAGTATTGAGATCTTAATTTTGTTATATAGTTAACATACTAATTAAAAACTTCTATTCTAAGAAAAAATTCTTACTGTTTAAGTATAATTTTGTATTGATGCATCTAAAATTACAAAAAATGTCAGTTAAGCAAAGATATAGTTTTAACTAAAAAACTGGGATTTTAGTCCTGAAAACTCTTATTATGAGTGCTTAAGCACCCATAATAAACTGAGCATGTTTGAAGTTTAATTTTGCTCACTTAACTCTTATAAAAATTAAAGAATGGCTTTTTTGTGCGATCGCTACAACAGTGTCCGGAGTATTATTAATGACTGATTGGCTGTATTGCTATCCAACTTTATATCCAGGTATTTTACTCAAACGTTACAAACGCTTTTTTGCTGATGTTCAACTTGCTGATGGGGAAGTAGTAGTAGCACACTGTCCAAATACAGGCCCAATGATTGGAGTCTCGACTCCTGGTAGCTTAGTACAAGTTTCTAAAAGCGATAATCCTAAACGTAAACTGCTCTACACTTTAGAACTAATTCAGGTACACGATAACGAGCCTACTTGGGTAGGTATAAATACTGCCTTACCAAATCGGGTAGTAAAACTAGCCTTGGCAAAATATCTGTTTCCAGAATTGGGTAACTATAGCCAAATCAAAGGTGAAGTCGTTTATGGATTAGATAAAAAAAGTCGCGTAGATTTTGTCTTGATGGGGAGTGAAGAAGATCGCCCAATATATTTAGAAGTAAAAAATACAACTTTGTCCCAGGGAACACTGGCTTTATTTCCTGATACAGAGACGACAAGAGGACAAAAGCACTTACGGGAATTAACAGCACTTTTACCCTTAACTCGTGCAGTTATGCTTTACTTTATCAATCGGGGTGATTGTACTGAGTTTGCCCCTGGTGATAGCACAGACCCTACTTATGGTAAGTTACTGCGGGAGGCGATCGCTCTGGGTTTAGAAGTGTTACCTTGCCGTTTTGATGTTTCTCCCGAAGGCATCCGTTATTTAGGTTTGGCAAAGCTAAAAATTTGATTACACCGGGTAAAAATAAGTGATTATTCTAGTCATGGGTGTCTCTGGTTCCGGCAAAACCACTATTGGGCAACTATTGGCGGCATCATTGCATTGGGAGTTTCAAGATGCTGATTCTTTCCATTCACCAGAGAATATTGTCAAAATGCAGCATAATATACCCCTCACTGATGCCGATAGAATGCCTTGGCTACAAAACTTGCAAACTGCGATCGCTCAGTGGTTGCAAGAAAATAAAAATGTAGTCATAGCTTGTTCAGCATTAAAAGCTAGCTATCGCCAAGTTTTGTTATTGGATTGCGATCGCATCAAAATAGTTTACCTGAATGGGTCTTTTGAGCTGATTCAACAGCGACTCCAAACGCGCCAAAATCACTTCATGACCGAAAAACTCCTCGATAGCCAGTTTAATGCTCTTGAAGAGCCGGAAAATGCTTTATACGTGGATGTTTCAGAACCGCCCTCAATAATTGTGCAAAATATTACAAAGGCTCTGGGGATTTCGCAATAAAAGTGTTGGGTTTCCTTGAAACCTTGATTTTTTCGTTCAAAACTAGTAAATTTCTGCCCCTCTCCGCGTCGGCTACGGTGTACACACAAGTCTTAAAATTCTCCCTAGTACTTGGTTTGGTCATCTAGCTTT
>JBBSOP010000295.1:0-6576 GCA_038259655.1 Chroococcales cyanobacterium | reverse complement strand
TTGATTTTTTCGTTCAAAACTAGTGAATTTCTGCCCCTCTCCGCGTCGGAGAGGGGTTGGGGAGAGGTTCATCGAACTCACGTTAAATTAATTGACGCAACATCAATATACAATGCTCAGTTTTAAAACTCCGGTTTATCAAGATGGTGTCTATACATAACGCGATCGGAAATTTTTTGCTGAGGCTTGTATGAATCGAACAATTTGCATCGGATTGATGGCATTGCCTGTTTACCTATATACTGCCGAGGCCAGCTTTGCTAGTAGTGGTAACATACCAATTTTAAAAGACCAGATCTCTATAATAAATGCTTTAACTGTTCACAGCAAAAATACTCAGTTACACTTAGCGCCGTGGCAGATATTTGCCAGAGATGAACAAACAGGAGAGTGCCTACGTTCTGGTGATTGTAAGGATTAATAGTAATTAATTTTGCTTATGCCAATTCTTTATGAAGACGCATAGAAAAAACCCCATCGCCTAGCAGCACCTCATACCGTTTTACTTTAAAGTTGATACATTTAGGCAAGCAGGGGAAGCAGCACTTCGGCTTACTTCGGCTGCGCTCAGTACAAGACGCTCAGTGACCAGGGAGGCAGGGGGAGTAAGAACAGTAATTTGCATCAAATTTTTCGTGAAATGGTATAACCCAACGCCTCAAAGCCTTGTATATGTTGGGTTTCACTTCGTTCTACCCAACCTACATCTTGCTAAGGCTATCATGTACACACAAGTCTTTTAAAGTTGCTGTGTAACTCAGGACGATGTAATCGAGTTGCAGGGCAATGTAATCAAATTGCAGGGCAATGCAAAAACGATATTGCATTATTTGATAACTTTGGCAATGATTTGTTTATGCAAAAATCGGCTGTAAATTTAAAACAAAACCAGGGAGAACATCTTCACCAGATAAATTTTGAGGAGATTGTAAAATTTCCGGTATTTGATTAGGACGATAGATTATTACTTGTTGTTCTTTAGGATTGATTAACCAACCAAGTTGTAAACCATTTGCTAAGTATTCTTGCATCTTGGCTTGAGTATCTTCCACATCATCAGTTTCTGAAACTAATTCTACTGCAAAGTCTGGACATAAGGGAAGATATTTCTTTCTCTGCTGTGCTGTGAGAGTATCCCACCGTTCCATCTTTACCCAAGAAGCATCAGGAGAACGAGTCGCGCCATTAGGAAGTTTAAAACCAGTGGAAGAATCAAAAGCTTTTCCTAAATTATTTTGGTTGTTCCAAAACCATAGTTGACCTAATAAATCAAAATTACGGTTTCCCGTTTCTCCCCCAGTGGGTGACATGATTACCAACTCTCCTTTAGCAGTTAACTCCAAACGCAACTCTTGATTCACAGTAACAAGCTGCTCAAATTCCTCATCTGTAAATTTGAGGTTAGGAGGTAATTGCAAAGTTAAAGCAGTCATGATTAATTCTGCTCCACTAAAATAATAATTGCGTCAGCGAAGAGGCAGAGGGAAAAGAAATATCCTAAAAGATAAATTCAATTTGTCTCAGGATATTACAAAATTGTACATCACACTACCTTTTAGTTGGCTGAATATTTTTAAGATTCCTAAAAGTACTTGTTTTTATATTAGAGATTTTGGCATTTTGTATTCATAGTAGTATTGCTGTTTACTTAATAAATGGCATAATTGCTGTATTACTTGTAAAAATAGATATTCAAAATTATCCTGAATCGTTACTAATTAGATGGGATGCAATTAAACCAAAGCATAAATTATTCAAAATAAATATATTTTAGGACTTACGCACGCTGTACTAATTCTTCTCTACGAGACGCTGCGCGAAGGCGCTCTTGGCGACTTGGCGGTTGGATAAATTAAGCTTTTCGGCCATTTTTGCGTAAGTCCTGTATTTATTAAGCAGATTTCGTCATCCCCTTTCTGAAGTTAACCTGACTAGCTATGTTCCTAGATTTAGAAAGATTTTATCAGGCTTGTAATCCGAGCAGACCTCTAATGATAGGAAATGCTACCGATCGCCGATATTATATCGATTTTGCGGCGGTGCGGGGTGGCAAAATCATTGAGGCTCTACAACGCACGATCGCTCGGATATCCCCCAATACGCCTACCTGTCAGCTATTTACAGGGCATCTCGGCTGCGGTAAATCAACAGAACTGCTGCGACTCAAGGCAGAGTTAGAAGAGCAAAAATTTCATGTCGTTTATTTTGAGTCTACCCATGTCTTAGAAATGGCAGATGTGGATGTGACTGATATTTTATTGGCGATCGCAGGTCAAGTTAGCGAAAGCCTAGAAGCAATGAAAATTCGACTCAAACCCAGCTATTTTACCAAATTGTTTGCTGAGGTTGTCGATTTTATGCAAACGCCAATTGAATTAGGGGTAGAAGCAGAGTTATCTGTGGGGATTGCCAAAATTACTGCCAAGACGAAAGAAAGTCCCCAACTGCGGCGGCGGTTAAGAGATTATTTAGAACCGCGTACCCAAAATATTTTGCAGTCAATTAATCAAGAACTGCTAGAACGTGCAAATCAACAACTCAAAGCCTTGGGTAAATCAGGCTTAGTAGTAATTGTTGATAATTTAGATCGGGTAGCAATTCGTCCTTTACCATCCGGGCGATCGCTACCAGAATATTTATTTATTCAGCGGGGCGAACAGTTACGCAAACTCAATTGTCATATAGTCTACACTATTCCCCTAGCTTTAACTTTTTCCAACGATAGCGCCGAACTTCAGCATCGCTTGGGGGGTGGAATAGCCCCGAAAGTCTTACCCATGATCCCCGTGCGTCTGCGTTCTGGCGAAGTCTTCAACCAAGGACTAGCACTGATCCGGCAAATGGTTTTAGCCAGAGCCTTCCCAGAAATTTTACCGAGCGATCGCTTAAACTTGATTACAGAAGTGTTTGATAATTTAGCAACATTAGATCGGTTGTGCTTAATTAGTGGTGGTCATGTGCGTGACTTATTAGGGCTACTGTTTGACTGTCTGCGAGAACAAGATCCGCCCTTTGATCGAGAATGTGTAGAGTTAGTAATTCAAAGACAAAGAGACTACCGAGCTAATGCCATAGATCCCCATGAATGGGAACTCATATTTCAAGTCGTGCAACAGCAAAGGGTAAGAGGAGATATAGAATATCACACTTTATTACGGAGTTTGTTTGTCTTTGAATACCGCGATCATCAAGGAGCTTGGTTTGCCGTTAACCCCGTTTTAGAGGAAACGCAAAAATTTAAATCATGGTTGAACGACACCCACAAGTAAATATAAAAGCAGCTAACGAAAAAGCTTTACGGAGTCTAGCAAGGGCAATTTCTCTTTCTAACGGTCAGTTTTCTGTAGTTTTAGTATGTTGCAATTATCGAGTTCTGCAAGAGCAAATACTGCAACAACTCACAGAAAGATTTTTAGGAACACACTACATCCAAAAGGTAGTTTTACCTCACAACGCCAGAAGTCTTTATACAAGCATTCATTTACAGATACTTACTGGCGATCGCCCACCCTCAGCATTGATGGTTTTGGGTTTAGAATTAGTAGATGAAATTGACGATCTACTGAGTTCAATCAATCAGATTCGTGACGAATTTCGCAAACGTCACCCATTCCCGATGATTGTATGGGTGAACGATCAAGTACTGCAAAAAGTAGTGCGTTTAGCACCTGATTTCGCTAGTTGGGCGGCGACACCAATTAGATTTGAAATGACCACTCCTCAATTGCTGCAATTTTTGCAACAAGAAACTGATTCTTTGTTTGCCAAAGTACTGCCAACTCATGCTCAAGTAGGTGAGCATTATTCCACCCTAGAACAAGTTTGGGAACATAGCGATGAGCTTCAGTTTGCCATTGGAGAGTTACACGATCGCGGTATTACTTTAGAGCCAGAATTACACGCTAGTTTAAAATTTGTTTTCGGTCTTGATAATTATGTAAGCGATCGCATCAATATCGCTTTAAATCATTTTCGCCAAAGTTTGCAGATTTGGCAGCGTTTAGCACAACAAAATGACTCAGAAAATTACAGTCCAAGACTTGCAGATTCCTGGAATGCAGAATTAGAAATAGTTAATAATTACACTTCACCTTCACTACGACAGGGAATTTTACTGTTTTATGTTGGCTTATGTTACTGTCGCCTAGCAGAGCAAAATCGCCCAGAAAATCGCCGCCATTGGGAAGCAGCTAAATCTTATTTTCAGCAATGTTTAAGTATTTTAAAAGTAGCTCAACGTCCAGATATAGTTGCTGAATTTATTGGTCAACTCGCAGAAGTTTTACAACATCTAGAACAGTGGTCAGAATTACAGATTGTTGCCGAACAATCTTTAGAGTTGCATCAAACTTATGGTAGTCAAATTCAACTTGCTTGTGACTACGGTTTTTTGGCACAAGTTGCAGTGGAAGAATCGCGCTGGGTACAGGCGAGTATATTAGCCCATGTATCCTTACTTAAACTTGGAGAGGCGCAAAAGCATAGTGATCCCCATCACTGCTTATTTCCCTTACTGTTGGCACAGGTTTATTATTTGATTTTAGCCAAAGCACAGCAACATTTAGGTGAGCAAGAAGTAGCTAGAGCATATTTAGAAAAAGCTACCCAAGAACTACCAGCAGCTTTAGAAAATAGCACTCATCAATACGATGCCCATCGTTATATTAGGTTGTTGCGGACATTGCGATCGCTTTATTTTGAAGCAGGTAGATATTTAGAAGCTTACGACATTAGACAAAAGCGGCGTTCTGTAGAACAGCAGTACGGCTTTCGAGCTTTTATTGGTGCGGGGCGTTTGCAACCCCAACGCCAGGCGACAAACCCAGCCTTAATGTCTCCTTCAAGTAGTAGCAGTATTGCTTTAGAAATTGCCGCTTCTGGTAGAGAGCGAGATATTAATAACTTAATTGGTAGAATTAGCCGCGCCGATCAAAAGCTGACTGTAATTCACGGCCCCTCAGGTGTGGGGAAAAGTTCTACTGTCACAGCGGGTTTAGTGCCGGCATTGCAAAATCGGGCAGTCGGCGATCAAATTGCTGTGCCTGTAGTTTTACAAGTTTACACCGACTGGGTGCAAGCATTAGGCAAATCTTTGAGCGAGTCTGTGTCTCATCTTAGAGAAGAAGTGGCTATTGAAACAGAGGATTTACCTGAACCTACCAAACTTGTTAATATTGCTGAAATTATCCAACAATTACAAGAAAATGCCAATAAACATTTGATTACAGTTTTAATTTTTGATCAATTTGAAGAATTTTTTTTCGGATATAGCGATCGCTATCAAAAACAAGAATTTGATCAATTTATTAGTCAGTGTCTTAATATATCCTTTGTTAAAGTTATTCTCACCTTGCGAGAAGATTATTTACATAGGTTATTAGAGTTTAAACATCTTTCTGCATTAGAAGCAATTAATAATAATATCCTCGATAAAAATATCCGCTACCAATTAAATAATTTTTCCCCAGAATATGCCAAAGCCGTGATCGGTAAATTAACAGGGCGTTCTCAATTCAACTTAGAACCTGCCTTGATTGATGCTTTAGTTGAGGATTTATCAACAGAATTGGGAGAAGTCCGACCCATTGAATTACAAGTTGTAGGAGCGCAACTCCAAGACGAGCGCATTACTACCTTAGAGCAATATCAGGAATATAGACCGAATAAACTCATTGAACGATATATCAAAGAATTAATCAGAGATTGCGGCCCAGAAAATGAACGAGCAGCTTTACTAGTCTTGTATTTATTAACAGATGAAAGCAACCAACGCCCTTTTAAAACTCGCGCGGAATTAACAGCAGAATTAGCCGAAATTGAAGATGCTGCCAAGTTAGAGTTAGTATTAGACATTTTAGTAAGTTCTGGGTTAGTAGTATTGTTTCCCGATATGCCGGAACGCTATCAATTAATTCATGATTATTTAGTAGACTTAATTCGCTATCTTCAACAACAAGAATCGAGTTTACAAGCTCAACTTAACCAACTGCGTTACAAAGTAGAGCAAAGTCAATCGGAGATTGAGCGACTTAAAAGCGAACTCAGCGAAAAAAAGCAGCAAGCTAAACTAATAAATATTCATCCCCAACCAGGATTAGATTTAGTTGCAGAATTACGAGAACTACGCAAACGGGAAGAATTGAGTCAATTAGAAGTTGAGCAATTACGAGCTGAACTCAAAGAAAAAGAATTAACTGCTCAATTAGCAGCCAGTCAAAAACAACAAAGGTTAAGTGAAGCGCGATTAAATCGGACATTAAAAATAGCGCTGACTGCTTCATTTCTAGCCATATTAGGGTTAAGTGTTTCCATCGTCACAGCAGTAGATAGCGAAATTAAAACCCTCAGTGCATCTAGTGAAGCCCTCTTTGCCTCGCAAAAAGGTATTGATGCCTTAAAGGAGGGTTTAAAGGCAGTGAAAAAATTACAACAAACAGTTTGGGTAGATTCCTATACAAAAGAGCAAGTACGGACGGCATTATATCAAGCCGTTTCTGGGTTAAAAGAATATAACCGCTTGGACGGGCATATATCTGGGGTAAATAGTGTTGCATTCAGCCCTGATCGCTCTTTAAT
>JBBSOP010000294.1:0-6585 GCA_038259655.1 Chroococcales cyanobacterium | reverse complement strand
TATTTAAATCAATTGAAGACCTAGAATATTTATTACATCAACTTTTAAATGAAGGAGAGTTAATTATTAAATGGGGACGAAAACTCAAAAATAAAGGCGACGCTGTTATCACAATTTAAATGCATAACAGCTTATATACGCCCTGATAACTGTTCATTATTCACTATTTTAATAGTTTACTCATTTTAGTGACTGGAACAAATATTTGATTTCTCAATTGATGAGGTGCTTTTTTAATAGCAGTAAATCCTAGCCGCAAATAAAATCCTTCAGCATAAAGACTAGCAGTAGTAATTACTTTATCTATACCTTGAGCAGCAGCTTCGTTACAAAAATGTTGAACTAAAGCGCGTCCAATTCCTTGACGTTGATAATGAGGATGAACGTAAAGCCCAATCAATTCATCAATAATAAAACTAGCAAATCCTGTAACAATATTGCCCTCAAAAGCTACCCAGAAATTTTCTACTTTCATACTCTTAAAAATATTGGAACCATCAGGTTTGTCGAGGTAATTGCGCCAAGCCAATAGTTCTTTTTCAGTGTAGAAAGTTGCAGGTAAAGCCTTGATAGCAGCAATATGAATTGTACTCAGCACCCTTGCATCTGCTTCTTGGGCAGGTCGGAGATATATTTCGTTAACGTTCATAGTTCTAAGGATAATATTCAGATTAGGGCTTTTTACCTTTAACACCTGATTTTTGATATAGTCATGAATTGTAATACCAATTTTCTCAAATTCAGCAACAGATTTAAAGCCGGAAACCCAGATTTAATCTGAATTTATTAATTACGAATTACGAATTAGTATAAGTTGGACTTTGCATATATACAGTACTCTACCAACCAGGTCTAAGTTTGATCCAAAACCGAGCTATGAGCAACTACTTTCGTTCCCACATTGATGCAATGGCTGGCTATGTCCCTGGAGAACAGCCCCCAACCGGGACACCAATTATTAAACTCAACAGCAACGAGAATGCCTATCCTCCCTCCCCAACGGCACTAGCTGTACTACAAAGTATTGATGGGGAGTGGTTACGGCGCTATCCAGAACCCTTTGGGGAAAAATTCCGGCAAGCCATCAGTCAAGTTTTAGGAATACCCAGTAATTGGATCATTGTGGGTAATGGTAGTGACGAAATTTTAAACTTAGTGATACGAGCCTGTGCAGAACCGGGACGACATGTAGTTTACCCGATGCCAACCTACGTACTGTATCGCACATTAACTGAGGTGCAGTCCGCAGAGATTGTAGAGATTCCCTACAATCAAGATTACAGCTTACCTTTAGCAGAATTAATTGCTGTTAATGGTTCTGTGACATTTATTGCGTCACCTAATAGTCCATCAGGGCATGTCGTACCAATAGATGATCTACGGCAACTCGCAACTAAATTATCGGGGATTTTAGTAATTGATGAAGCATACGTAGATTTTGCCGAAGAAAATGCCTTGGCTTTAGTTAAAGATTATGAAAATGTCATTGTGATTAGGACACTTTCTAAGGGTTACTCTTTGGCAGGATTGCGCCTGGGGTTTGGAGTAGCGAATCCGCAACTGCTGCATGGATTATTTAAAGTCAAAGATAGTTATAACATTGATGCGATCGCCTGTGCAGTTGGAGCAGTTGCGATCAGTGATCAAGACTATAAAAATGCTTGTGTAGTCAAGATTAAAGCCTCACGAACTCAGTTAGCAGCAGACTTAAAACAATTAGGTTTCCAGGTTTGGCCATCCCAAACCAACTTTTTATTAGTACAGCCTCCCCAAGAAAATGCAGAATATCTCTATCAAAAGTTGAAGGAACAAGGAATTTTAGTCCGCTACTTCCGGCAGCCAGGATTGGATAATAAATTACGCATCACTGTTGGCACTGAATCACAAAATCAAACCTTAGTAGCAGCCCTGAGTAATTTGCTCAAGTAGCATCTGTTCACTTATCAGGTAGGCATTTTATACTAAATAGGCACATAAAATACAGCAAACGCTTGAGCAATCTATGATCACACTGGAAGGGTATCAAGTCCTGACAGAACTGCACACAAGCCCCAACTCTCAGGTATATCGGGGATATCGAGAGTTTGATCAACAACCTGTAGTATTGAAAGTTCTGCGACAAGAATACCCGTCCCCAGAAGCGATCGCTCGATTTAAACTAGAATATGATCTCACACGCCGCTTTCAAGTGCCTGGGATTATCCAAGCCTATGACTTAAAAAAATATCAAAATACCTTAGTCTTAGTTTTAGAAGATTTTGATGGACAACCTCTGCGCGGATTACTCAATCAATCGCCTCTACCGCTAGATAATTTTTTGCAACTGGCTATACAAGTCACAGCAGCCTTAGCAGAAATTCACCAGCAACAGATTATTCATAAAGACATTAATACTGCCAATATTCTCCTCAATCTCACGACTCAACAAACGAAAATCATTGACTTTGGCATTGCGACTTTATTGTCGCGGGAAAATCCCACCCTGCGAAATCTGAATGTTTTAGAAGGGACTCTTGCTTATATTTCTCCTGAACAAACAGGACGGATGAATCGGTCAATTGATTATCGCACCGACTTTTACTCCTTGGGAGTTACAAACCGATTACCCAGCAACGGGGATATTTTATTTCTGGGAAGTTTGACCAGTTCCAACGTAACATTCCCTACAGTTCTTTAATTCAAGCCTTTCAAGCTTTAATTCGCCAACTGTTAACTACAAGTGAAGCCGAAATTACCACTTGGCGCGAAAAATTATTAAATGCTCTTGGTATAAATGGTCAAGTAATCATCGAAGTGATTGCAGAGGTGGAACTGATTATTGGGACTCAGCCACCCGTTGTAGAATTATCGCCCAAGGAAGCGCAAACTCTCTCCGAGATGTAGCCACCCAACTGTGGGAAGCCGTGCAGACAGGACTAATTTTACCCCAAGGCAATGACTATCAACTCTTGCAAGTTGCCGATCAAGAAGTCACAGCAAACTTAACAAATTTGGATGTAGTTTACAAATTCCTCCACGATCGCGTCCAGCAAGCAGCCTACTCACTGATTTCCACTGACCAAAAACAAGCAGTACACTTGCAGATTGGGCAACTATTATTACAAAACATTACTCCCCAAAAGCAAGAAGAAAAGATTTTTGACATTGTTAACCAACTGAATTTCGGCATCGATTTGATTGCAGATGCTCAACAGCGACAGGAACTAGCTCAGTTGAACTTAGCAGCAGGTAACAAAGCCAAAGCCTCAGCAGCCTATCAGCCAGCCTTAGATTATCTGACAATGGGGATTAACTGCCTAGTAGCTAACTGTTGGCAGCAGCAGTATCAGCTAGCTTTGGCACTGCACACCGCCGCCGCCGAAGCTGCTTATTTGGGTGGAGACTTTGAGCGCATGGATGCACTCACAGAAGAAGTACTGCAAAAGACCCGCAGCACAGTTGATCAGGTACAAGTTTATGCCATCAAAATCCAAGCGGCGATCGCCCGCGATCAACTTTTGGCAGCTTCTCAACTCGGTCTGCAAGTTATGCAACTGCTGGGCATTCCCTTGGCTAGCAACCCCGGTCAACCGCAAATTATGCTGGGATTGTTAAAAACTAAATTTGCTTTGGTAGGTAAGCAGGTACACACCTTAGCCGACTTGCCAAAACTCACCCATCCCACAAAATTAGCGGCAATTCGCATCCTTGCTAGTATTGCCTCGGCCACTTACCTAGCAGCCCCGAATGTTTTTCCTTTAACTGTCTTTAAACAGGTAGAAATATCCGCTAAATACGGCAATGCGGCGGAATCAGCTTTTGCCTACGCTACATTCGGCTTGATTCTCTGTGGCGTTGTTGGGGATCTGCCAGGGGGATATAAATTTGGTGAATTAGCCTTGCAAGTGCTAGACCGCTTCAATGCCAAGCACCTGCAAGCGAGAACTTTATTTGTAGTTAATTCCTTTGTCCGCCATTGGCAAGAACCACTCCAAAATACTATTCCTTCACTGCAAGCAGCATTTCAAATTGGGCGCGATACGGGTGATACCGAATACGCTGCATTTTGTGCGAATACATCCTCTATGCATTCCTATTTTTCTGGTCAAAATCTGGCTGAATTGGATGAATGTTTAGCTATTTACGCAGAGGCAGTTCAGCAGTTTAAGAAAAAACCGATATTTGTTCTCATTCAACTTTATCGCCAAGCAGTTGCTAATTTACAGGGAAAAAATGCTAATCCCTGTCAGTTGGTGGGAGAATTTTATAATGCAACCGCCATGTTACCCCAGCATATCGAGAGTAACTACCGCACAGCTATTTTTTATATTTATACTAATCACCTAACGCTGAATTATTGGTTTGAAGATTATGCCACAGCCGTTAAAAATGCTGATTTGGCAATTCCTTATTTAGATGCAGTTGTGGCTTTATTTATTGTGGGCTGGTTCTACTTTTATGACTCATTAGGACGACTAGCTTTAGCCTCGGTTGTCAGTGCAGCGGAACGTCAAAAGTTACTTCAGCGAGTAGCAGCAAACCAGAAAAAATTGCAAGTATGGGCGAAATTTTCTCCTGTCAACTATACCCATAAATTAGCGCTGGTAGAAGCAGAATGGCATCGGGTACATGGAGAATCTAGTCAGGCGATCGCTTGTTACGATCGCGCTATTGCCTTAGCCCAATCAAACCAATATTTGAATGAAGCGGCTCTCGCCAATGAATTGACTGCGAAATTTTACCTAGCCCAGAACAAATTGAAGATAGCCCAAGTATATCTGCAAGAAGCCCGCTATCTTTATTTGCAGTGGGGAGCGATCGCTAAGGTAAAAGCTTTAGAAGCCAAATATCCCGAAATTTTAACGCGCACCCTAGAAAAAGCTGTTAAATCAACTTTATCAACCACTACTTCTAATCCAACCAGCCTCACGAGTAGCAGTCGCTCAGAATCATTAGATTTAGTGACAGTCATCAAAGCTTCTCAAACCCTTTCCGAAGAAATTCAGCTAGATAAACTTTTATCTAACTTAATGCGGATTTTAATGGAAAACGCCGGGGCGCAACGGGGGTTTCTACTGTTACCAACCAAAGGCAAATTTTTGATTGAAGCTCAGGGAACCGTTGGTAAAAATACTATTCAGGTGTTGGAATCACGCAGTATTGAAGATAATCAGACTCTTTCGACGGCGATTGTTAACTATGTCATCCGCACTAAAACTAATGTAGTCCTCAACGATGCCATCCACGAAGCAGTCGGAATTGGGGAATTTATCAAAGACCCTTACATTCGCCAATACCAACCGCGATCAATTTTGTGTACTCCCTTGATTAACCAAGGAAAGTTAGCAGGAATTGTGTATTTAGAAAATAACTTGACAACAGGAGCATTTACCCCAGACCGTTTAGAGTTGCTCAACTTACTTTCGGCACAAGCAGCTATTTCCATTGAAAATGCTCGTTTATATACAGATTTAGCTGCACTCAACAAAGCTTATGAGCGCTTTGTGCCTCGTCAATTTCTGCAATTTCTCAATAAACAAAGCATTATAGATGTGCAATTAGGTGATCAGGTGCAGCGAGAAATGTCAGTCTTATTTACCGACATTCGCGCCTTCACCACCCTTTCAGAAAGCATGACTCCTGCCGAAAATTTCCGATTTATTAATTCCTATCTCAGTCGCATGGAGCCGATCATTATTGAAAATAATGGCTTTATCGACAAATACATTGGTGATGCGATCATGGCCTTGTTTGCCGGAGATGCCGATGATGCGGTACAAGCGGGAATTGCCATGTTGGAGACCTTAGCGACTTACAACGAAGAACGCCAAGCCAGGGGTTACTTACCAATTCAAATTGGCATTGGCATTAATACTGGTTCGTTAATTTTGGGAACAGTCGGCGGCATAAATCGCATGGATAGCACAGTGATTAGTGATGCGGTGAATTTAGCAGCGCGAATAGAAGGACTAACCAAAACATTCAACGCCCCACTTTTAATTACCGACCAAACTTTTGAGCGTTTACAAAATTGCGATCGCTATGATATTCGTGTAGTTGGTCAGGTGAAAGTGAAGGGTAAGACGAATGCTGTAACTGTTCATGAAGTATTTACAGCCGATTCCCCAAAAGTTGTTGCAGGTAAAACAGCTACTTTAGAAGTATTTGCGTCAGCATTAGTGCTGTATGAACAACAACAATTCGCAGCCGCAGCCGAGTATTTTCAAGATTGCTTGCAACAAAATCCGTGGGATCAAGTTGCCCAGATGTATCTTAACCGCTGTCAGTCAGGGCAAGAAATAGCATCAATTTTTACCGAAGCAGTTAAATTGTAAAGGCTTTCCATCCACCTTTGTGTCTTTGTGCCTTTGTGGTGTAAAAACACCAAGAATAATACATTACATCTTGAAAGGGCTAAAGATTTACAGTTGAATTTAAAAATCCTGAAAAAGTTGATATTTGGACATTGGAGGGCTAAAACTCAACTTTTCACATAAAAACTAGTGCTATACCTGAGGCAAAACACCACATCAGATTGTAATGCCAGGGTATCAATCATGAATCGTGAAATTCCCGAACCCCGATTTCCAGAGGCAGCTATGACTG
>JBBSOP010000293.1:0-6590 GCA_038259655.1 Chroococcales cyanobacterium | reverse complement strand
ATTAGATTGACACTTCCGTATTCAAATTAACTACATACCACCCTAGCTTTCTCAAACCCATCAGCAAAGCTGCAAACTCTTACACTTGACTATTGCCTCAAGATTTCTACAATATATAAAGAATAATTACAAATTGTGAAAACAGCGTTTGTATAGCTTTTGGTCAGGACAGTGTTGCCGACTTGATCAAACTATCTTGGCACTTTAGGAATGCGATCGGCTAAAAAGCCAAAGTTCTAACTCAAGAAAACATCTGCACCTTGCCCAAACGCTTACTTCTTATTGACAAATCCTGTTTGCCGAAAAAAGGTTTCTTAAAAATGACACAACAACAACCAACAATCATGCCCAAACTAGAAGATCCTAAATTTGGCTTCAACGAATATGCTGAACGATTGAATGGTCGAGCCGCAATGATTGGCTTCGCCTTATTGATGGTGATTGAATACGTCACTAATCAAGGCGTGCTATCATGGCTCGGTCTGAAGTAGTGCCATCATAAACCATAGGCATGTAAGTTGTAAGCTAGTAATTAGAAGAGTTTTAACCAGTGGGAACACCCAGCTGGTTTTGACTATATCAATTTATAGCGAACTACCTCGCACGATTTGCCGTCTGGTAACTATGAGGCACACCAGAGAGTGTGATTGTTAACTTAAACTTGCAAATAACATACGCAAGAGTGTTAATAACCACACTTGCTACTCTACTGAAGAACATTATAATATTTGGATGCTTCTTCATATTAGAAAGGCAACTCTCAGGTGAGGTACTCTTGGTAAATTGACACAAAAGGTTATCTGGACAAACCAAGCTGTGATGAATGCTGTATTACCTCGTTTTTTGAAGTCAACCTACAGAAAAGAACCACTAATCAGTGTATTAATAACGATGGGTGTGGTAGATGCCCTGATTGGTGGATTAGATGATAGCTGGTCATTGTTTGCTTTTGGCTTGGGTATGGCAAGCGTAACCCTTGTCTTTAAGTTGTGGCGTATCCAGCAACGTCGTCCTATCCCAGAGGAGCCTGTAGTGCAACATTATTTGCCCTCTCGCTCATCTAGCCCGACTCTACCCATGCTGACCATTTCTAAGAAAAAACCACCCCAGTAAGGACTGCTGAGTACTGTAGACACCTCTACGGCTTACTTGCTTAATTTGTGGAAACTACAGTCAAGGTTAGCCAAATACAGGCGACTGGCATCTAGTTTTGCCAAGTTTTAGACACCCTTTTTAGTGGTGCTAGTTACCCTAGTGGTAAACTTCAAGTATAAAAAATTGATTGGCATAACTATATTTAAAAGTGAGGAAGACTTGTGAGGAGTGAGGGAAAAGTTGGTGGAGGTAATGCGGTACTAATCTTGGCATTGATGACAGCAGTTGCCTTTCCAGTTACTATCTGGCAAGGGTTTGGTGTTAATGTTGCTCGTGCTGCTCAGGAAGTAACACCAGTATTTCCCAATCGAACCAGCTTTGCCAATCTCCAGCTATTCTACTCTCTCCTCGCACATCAAGGAACTGTTAAATCCTTAGCTTTTAGCCCAAATAGCAAAATTTTAGCTAGTGGCGGTGGTGACAACGAAGGCGTAATCCGTCTATGGAATCTAGAAACTGGCAAAAAAGCGGGCAATATCAGCAAAGCACACAAAGCCTCTGTAGAATCTTTGGTAATTTCGCCAGATGGTCAAACCCTAGCCAGCTGTAGTAACGACAATACAATTAACCTGTGGAATCTCAGAAATAATAAGTTTAGCCGTTCTTTTGTAGGACACACCAGTAATGTGTTGTCTTTGGCTATATCTCCCGATAGTAAAATTCTCGTCAGTGGTGCTTTGGACGGAATCCGGCTATGGGATTTGCTGCAACAGCGCCCATTAGCTACTTTAGTACGCTTTGATAACTCAATTTATACAGTAGCAATCAGTCCTGATGGCCAGACTTTAGCCAGTGGTGATTATAAGGGTGTAGTTAAGTTGTGGAACTTAAGTACTGGTCAATTAATTAGTGAACTTGCTGCCCATACTAATGTTGTCACGGCTGTAAGTTTTACACCAGATGGACAAACCTTGGTTAGTGCTAGCCGCGATCGCACTGTTAAACTTTGGAATGTTAACTCAAAAGAATTAGTTCGCACTCTTACAGGAAATGACAATTGGGTGAATGCGATAGCTATTAATCCCAATGGACAAACTCTTGCTAGTGCTGGTAGAGATGGTATTAAGCTGTGGAATTTAACCACAGGTGAGTTAATCAGTTCATTTAGGGGACATACTGATTGGGTAAGCGCGATCGCTTTTAGTCCCGATGGACAAACTTTAGCTAGTGGTGGCTTTGATGGGAGAGTTAATATTTGGCGCAGTCAGCCCCCTATAGGGGAATTAAAAATTAAAAATTAAAAATTAAAAATTCACCACAAGCTAAACAGCGAAAAAAAGAAAGTAGTTACTCAAATCTTACTCTCTGCGCCTCTGCGTCTCTGCGTGATATAAACTCCTACCCAGATTCACCAGGGAAGAAAATAAAACTAAAACTGGGATAATTTCTAATCTTCCCATCCACATTAACAAAATTAAAGTCAATTTACCTAGCCAGTGTAAATCCGGGCTAGTAATTCCCACAGATAAACCCACACTTCCTAAAGCAGAAGCGGCTTCAAAAAGTACATTAATAAAATCATATTCAGGGGCAACATGGAGTAAAATCATAACTCCTAATGCGATCGCTCCTAGCCAAAGTGCAGCTAATATAGCAGCCGCCTCAATAATCCGGTTTGCTTGTGTCTCAGTTAAGACTTTACTTTCTAACTGATAGCGCAGGAGTTGATGCGGTTGGAGAGTCAGTCGTTGAAAACGCCACAATACGCCTTTGTAAATAGATACCAATCTTTTCAACTTCAGTCCTCCAACTGTAGAACCAGAAGCTCCACCTACTATCATCGCCAAAGTTAACAACAGTTTGGCGCTGGGACTCCAAGTTTGTAAATCAACAGTTTCAAATCCACAGGTTCCTAAAGCAGAAACCCATTGAAATAGAGAATCTAACCACAAAAACGCACCGCTAAACCAACGATTTTCTAGAAACAGTACGAGTGTTCCCAAACACAATAGTAGCCACAATGCTCGATGTTGTGAATCTTGCCAGAGTACAGACAATCGCCGTTGTTTAATTAACTGGTAATGTATAGGAAAGCTAACGGCTCCAGCAATCATGATGGGAATAGCAGCCAATCGAATTACGGGACTATAACTGCCCAAACTATGATCGCGGATACTAAAACCACCTGTAGAAATGCCGGTGAAACCGTGGTTAATTGCGTCCCACAAAGGCATTCCGGCTATATACAGCAATAAAATACTTAATCCCGTGTAAATTAAGTAAATCCACCAAATCCGGCGTACCGTTGCAGTTACAGTTAAGCCGATACGCTGTTGTCTAGCTTCAGCTTTATAAAGTTGATCAGCATCTTTACTGGGTTCTAGAACAGAAAGAACTAGAACAATCATCCCGACTCCACCAATCCACTCTGTTAAAGAACGCCACCACTGCAAACTATGAGGTAGTTCATTTTCGTGTAGTGTTACTGTTAATCCTGTGCTGGTAAATCCCGAAAATGCTTCAAAAGCAGCATTCCAAAAATGCTGAAACTCTAGTACAGTTTGTGGTGTTGGGGTAGAAATGGTTGTATGAGCGATCGCCAAAAATGGAATTGCGCCTAAAAGAGGAATAATTCCCCAACTGATGGCAGCAATCAGCATAGAATTGTTCACGAAATATCATCAACGCTTACCTATTTTTAACCACCCAAAAACCTGTTCTGCTGTTAATATCAGGTCAACTCCTTCTAATACTCTAAGTTGCTGATCTCCTCTACAAACATTAGGTTCTTGTTGAGGAGCAAAAATCAAAATAGAGTAATCATCTGGATCAAGCATCCACCCTAACTTACAGCCATGCCGCAGACAATGCAAGAGGTTATCAATAACACGATTTGCTTTTTGGTTAGGTGAAAGAAGTTCTATTGACCAATCAGGCGCTTCAGTAAAATTATCCTCTGGTTCTCCAAGTTCATTGATTTTAATTCGATTCCATGCAACTACTACAATATCAGGTACAACAGAGCGATTAGCAAAAGTACACCGCAGTTCAGGTAACGCCGTGTAGTCATCGCTATGATTGTCAACTTCCACCAATAGCCGTTTTTGTAATATTGAATGTCTGGTTTTCGGCATTGGCTTTTGAATAGCAACCCCATCCATATATTCCCATGCTGGAGATTCTTCTAAGCTGGGATGTTGCAGGAATTGTTCAAGAGTCAAAATTTGGGTTAGAGAAGCAGTCATCTGAAACACACTTGCGTCATCTTAATATTAAACTGACATAGCTTGCCGCACTTCTACTGGTTCACCTGTCAAGCTAAAAGGACGAATTTCGGTAATTTTTACCTTAACTAATTGTCCTTTCAATTTTTGGATATCGCCAGGGAAGAAAGTTAAACGATTACCGCCTGTGCGTCCCATCACCTGAGTTGGATCTTTAGAATTTTGGTCTTCTACTAATACTTCTTCAATGCGTCCGAAGTAACGTTGCGATCGCTCGGCTGCTTTAATGTTGACTAAATGGTTTAATCTTTGTAAGCGATCGCTTTTAACTTCTTCACTTAACTGATTTTGCCACAAAGCTGCGGGTGTGCCTGGACGAGGTGAATATGCTGCGGTATTCAACAAATCAAAACCGATATCTTCGACTAGTTTGAGAGTATTTTCAAACTGTGCTTCTGTCTCCCCAGGAAAACCGGCGATCGCATCGGCACTAATTGATGCATCTGGCATATACTTGCGGATAGTATCAATAATTCGGCGATATTTTTCATGGGTATAACCCCGCGACATCGCTTTTAAAATCTCGTTATCCCCAGATTGGAAAGGAATGTGAAAATGTTCGCACACCTTGGGTAACTCAGCACAAGCTTTAATTAATCGCTCAGTAAAATAACGAGGATGGCTGGTAGCAAATCTTAAGCGTTCAATTCCTGGAACATCATGGACGTAATACAGCAAATCTGTCAATGTGTGTAAATGACGACCTTCTGGTGTCGCTCCAGGCAAATCTCTACCGTAAGCATCAATATTTTGACCGAGTAGGGTAACTTCCTTGTAACCTTGGCGACCTAATTCTACCATTTCGGCGCGAATAGCTTCTGGTGTGCGAGATTGTTCGACACCACGCACATTCGGAACTACACAATAAGTGCAGCGTTCGTTACAACCATAAATCACATTTACCCAAGCAGTAACTTTGCTGTCTCGTCGTGGCTGGGTAATATCTTCCATGACGTGAATTGACTCAGTCGCTACAACTTGATTACCCTCAAAAACCGACTCTAGTAAATCTTTGAGACGGTTGGCGTGTTGTGGCCCCATTACCAAGTCTAATTCTGGCACTCGCCGTAAAAGGCTTTCACCTTCTTGTTGAGCAACGCAACCAGCAACAATCAATGTTAAATCAGGCTGTTCATGTTTGCGTTTGGCTTGTCTGCCGAGGTAAGAATATACCTTTTGCTCGGCATTATCTCGAATTGTGCAGGTATTGTAGAGAATAACATCTGCATGGTTCGGATCTGCGGAAAATTCCAACCCCATGTCTTCTAAGATGCCAGCCATGCGTTCTGAGTCGGCTTTATTCATCTGGCAACCGAAAGTAGTAATGTGATAGCGGCGTTTAGAAGTGGTCATGGGCGATTATGCTTAATCAGCGTTATGTATATAAATTTTATTTCTATTTTTATTTACTCTAACAATCTTTGGCTAGCTCTTTAAAAAGTAACCGAGTTGCCTTGAAAGAAATATTTACCCGGATTTTTCATAAAGAAATAAAAAAATGGGATCAAAAGCTGCAAGGATGTATATAGGGTAAGCATTTCAGTAGGTGAAGAAGGTCTTGACAAGAAAGCAGAGGAGCATATCTCGACTGCGGCTACCCTGCTCAGGAGCTTCTCTTTGACAGTCAGCCAGTTTAATATAGCGGTTTTCTTATGAATGAAATACGCAATTCTAACCCCTAGTTCCTAGCCCTTTTTCCTTACTGGAGTATATTGCAATATTGCACACAACCTAGAACTGTTATAAGCATCAAAACAAATCAGTTATAATCAAACCAATAAATTTTAGAAGCAAGAAAATTAAACTGTGCCAATAATAAAAATACCAAAACACTATCTTGTCTATCAGGATGAAGATTCAATTACAGTAGATATACCAGAATCAATGCTGTTACATTGGAAAAAAGACTATAAAAAAATTTCTCAAGCTAAAGGAGTTTTAAAGCATAAAAAAGAAGCTATGTTAGTTCATTTAGATGCTCTGCGTCAGGAATGGGATGGATGAGATACGTCTATGATACAAATATTTTTATTTACTATCTTGCCGATGAGCCAATAGTTAATTCATTGTTTACAGAAAAATTTCTGAACCTGCATGAGGTTCTGATTTCACCAATTGTACGCATGGAATTACTAAGTTTTGCAGGCTTAGAAAAAGAAGAAGAGCAAGCGATCAAAGATTTATTATCACAGTTTTACTCAGTTCCCTTGT
>JBBSOP010000292.1:0-6626 GCA_038259655.1 Chroococcales cyanobacterium | reverse complement strand
ACATCGTCAGATATTATATTGCGACAACAACTAGAGTATTCTATTAGTAAATATTTTTACGAAGGTTGCGATCGCCCAATTCAAAATCTTTTATCTAACTGTCGTTGGTATGTCACAACCCAAGCCAATGCTATGACATTAGTAATTGAATGTCCCGATCAAGTTACCAACTGGCGTATCTTACAACAAATCGTGCCAATGGGGACATTACTCAACTCCATTATTAGTAGTGCTAAAATTCGCGTTTGTCCTCCAGAAAGTCAAGGTATACCTTTTGAAATGAGGGTAGATGAACTTTCTGTTTATCGTGATTGGGCTGGATGAATATCACACCTCAACATTCTGTCTGATGATTGCAGCTACCTCTTCAAAAACTAAATCAGCAGAATGTTTAATAATAGGACTTAACTCTAATCCCAAATCCAGATTTTTTGCCTCAATTAAATAAACTATCACCTCTTGGGGAAAGTCATTGTGAAAGATTTTCCGTCCGGCAGCTAAAGCATGATCCCAACGAAAATCATGTAAATTATAACTAGGTTCTGGGAGTGCTTCTAGTTCTTCACCTGGAACTTTAAATACTGCACCAGGTTCCGAATTTGTTGAACTAGCATCCATAATTACTAACTTTTTGCTACCTCTAGCTTGAAACATCACTTCCATCCCTGCGGTTCCACAATCGTAAACTTGCACATCAGGATAAGGATTTTCGGCTAGATATTTTTGTAAGCGTTGGGCGATGATTACGCCTACTCCATCGTCACTGCGGTTGAGATTACCGCAACCAATAATAGTTAGCATGAGATAATAGCGATCCTAAATCATTTTTGAAAATTACATATCTCTATATTCTTTCTTCCCTTTGCGTACTTGGCGTACTTGGCGGTTCGTTTCCTTATCTATATTTTTCACGACTCATTTAGGACTGCTAAGCGATCGCCTCATATAATATATCTAAATAATTTATGATATTCTTATTTTATTATCTTCATTTTTCCAACTATATAAACATTGTTGATTTTCTCGTCAAAAATCTCTAACAATCTTCGCATTGCAGTTTATATAAATGCTACAGTCAGCCCTAAACCAACTCATGCAGCGTCATATTTGCGAATTAAAGGCTACTAAAGAATGGTTGATGCTGGATTCAATAGATTATATTACAGAATGTTTAGAAGCTTGTCGTTCTGCTGAAATGCTTGCTGATCTGCGGGAAATTTTTCCACAAGATACATTAAAAGGCGCAAGTATAAAAGTTAGCAAAACCCAAAGAGAAATAATCCAGACATGGTTGCAATATTTGAATACAATGCATTAGTAGATCAAAACTCCACGCCACTTGTGAAAGTTTTGTCAGTGGTCAGTGGTTAGTAGTAAAGATGTTTTAAGACTAACCACAAAGGGATGAGATATTAAACCAGATAAAAAACAACACTTCGACAAGCGGTAGTTGAATCTCGACACTTCGGCAGGATCAGTGCATCGCTTTGCGGCAGTTGAGCGCAGTCGAAACTCGATTTCCGCGCAGTTGAAACTCAGTGCATCGCTGACAACTAACAACTGACAACTGACCAGCGTAGCGTAAATCAAATTTACCTTTTGTCGAACAGTTTCTTAATTTACTCTTAATCCCCTAATATTACGCTTTTAGCGATTTGTCATTAAAACAGTTCGCAAAATATGAAATTCAAAAAACTGCTGGGAGCCTTAGTTCCATTTTGTTTGTTTGGTATCTCTGCAACTTTTGTCTCTTCAACAAGCGCCCAGCCACCATTTCAGCGTAATTACAGCCCAAGAGGTTTTGACAATAATCGTGATGCCAGGAGTTTCGATTTTGCTTTGATTGGCGATTTACCTTATGATGCTCGACAAGAAGAGGAGTATCCAAATTTAATTAAAGATATTAATCAATCTTCGGTTCGCTTTATCATTCACGACGGAGACTTTAAAAGCGGCTCCAGCCTTTGCTCAAACGAACTTTTTTTACAGCGATCGCAACTTTTTCAGCAATTCAGACATCCTTTAGTTTACGTATTTGGTGATAACGAGTGGACAGATTGTCATCGCCCAGCAGCTGGTGAATATGATCCGATTGAGCGTTTAGCAAAATTGCGCGAACTCTTTACACAAGGTGACAGAAGTCTTGGACAAAGAACAATTGAACTAGAACGTCAAAGTGATAATCCAAAGTACAGTAAGTTTCGGGAAAATGTTTACTGGACTGCGGGTAATGTTTTATTTGTTGGCATCCATGTTGTTGGTAGTAACAATAACTTGGGACGAAATGCAGAAAATGATGCTGAATATGTTGAACGTAATGCTGCTAACCTTGCTTGGCTCAAGAAAGCATTTGCTCTTGCTAAAGCCAACAAAAATCTTGGTTTAGTAATTACTATCCATGCCAACCCAGGTAATTTTGAGGTAACACCAACTAATGCAGAACAAAATGGCTTCCGTGATTTTATCAATGCATTGCAAGCCGAATTACAAGAGTATAGTCAGCCAGTCATGCTCGTTCATGGAGATAGCCATTACTTCCGCATTGATAAGCCTTTAAATACTCCATCTGGTACGGTAGTTACTAACTTCACACGAGTAGAGACATTTGGCTCTCCCAATGTGCATTGGTTAAGAGTTACGGTTGATCCTAGCAATCCAAATTTGTTTGAAGTGAATCAAGAAATTGTGCCGCCATATCCTCAAAGTGGTGAAAGATTTTACAATTACAAATACTAACAGTTGTTACCCTCCCGGTTTTCCAAAGAAGTGCCTTGGGAAGCCGCCCCCGCCCACTACGCTAATTCACCTTTAGGGCATTGCTAATTCTTTCCCATGCCCCATACCCAAAAACTCCATCCCCTTGTGGATGGAGTTTTTATAATTTTATTTGGCAACCTGATCTTTTTACTCGTAAAATCGAAGACAAAGCAAAGGTCAGTAGAATAGAGTCCCTAAATTAATGAATCAGTTAATAACTCAGGGTGCAGGAGCTATCATCAAGTCTCCAGTGGTAAATCGGATCAACGATATTGCTTGGCAAGCTCATCAAGGTAGCGTTGCAGCGATTATTCAATTATTGAATGAAAAACTAGCTAACTCTGGTGTCAGAACTAGAGCCATTTTTTCTGATGGTGTTTTGCAACTTCTGTGTGAGGCAGCCAAACTAGAGCAGCTTGAGCAAGCTACCACAGTAGAAAGAATCCAGCAAATCTTAGAAGCGATCGCACCGCGCAATATTCGTAAAGTCAATATCAACAGCCGAATTGTCCGAGAACAGCAATTACTGTGGTTGAAAGAAATTTGTAGCGATCGTGAAAATCAAGTATTGTGGTCACAGGAAATTACATTAATTCAGCCAAGTGCCTTCAAGCAGCTAATTACAGATTTGACTGAAACCCAACCGGAATTAGTAAAAGTCAGTTTACCAAAAAGCCACTTTTCTCGAACTTCGGTATTTACTAACAAAAAAAAGTACAAAAATTCCGCCAAAACAGCGACACTAGCAACTGCTGGCTTATGCTCAATATTGTTACTTGGTTGGGTTGTGTATGCTCAATTAGGTGGTAAACTAACGCAGTTAATGCAACCTGAAACTACTAAGTCTGTAACTGCGGCTAATCCTAACCAAAATAAAACAAAAGCTCCTGCTAATAATAGTCTTTCTAACTCATCCGATGATTCCTTTTTAGCCGCCGTGCGAATTGCGAACCAAGCTTCAGCATCTGGGAAAATAGCCACAACCTCAACCCAGTGGTTAGAGCTAGCTGCTAAGTGGCAACAAGCTTCGGATTTAATGGCAACTGTGCCTCCAAATTACAACCGCTATCAAGAAGCTAAAATTCGGACTCAACTATATAAGAAATATAGCGAAGCTGCACAAAAAGAAGCTGCAAAGAGTAAATCTTAGCTTTTAAAGTAGACTAAATTTATTGGTGAAAATGAAAGATTCATCATTGGAGTACGGTGAGATAGACGCAGCATTAAATTTTCAACCTCTGACTGAAGCCCAAATGGTTCAGCAGAGCAAATTAGCTCTCAAAACTTAGCGTCGTCAAGGTTCAGGAGTACCGCATGACCGTATACTAAATATAGTCAAGCGGCATCAAAAGTAAATTGTAACTCATTATTATTTACAGAGAAAATGTAAATAACTATTTACCAATTACAGCATTCTCAAACATCCAGATATTGGAAAGTTTTGCAAGAAAATCCTCGATTGTTTCTTGTAGAATAATTTCTTGATTATCGAATTTATGAGTCATTGCTTGACTGCATCGTGAAAAACATCTCTTGCTGGCATATTTTCAAGTAGGAAGTCAGAGATCGAATAGTGTTTTTAGGTTAGGTAAAGCAAAAAAATCAACTTTAATTTGACGTTTTTTCATACAACCTAACCCAAATTTAGACTATAAACTCATTTCCAACATTCGTTGAATTGGTTGCAGTGCCGCAATTCTTATTTGTTCTGACATGGTAATTTCAGGAGTGCGATTTTTCATTGCTAAATACAACTTTTCTAAAGTATTTAACCGCATAAATGGACATTCGTTACAGTTGCAGTTATTCAACGGCGGCGCAGGAATAAAGTGTTTATTAGGAGCTAATTTTTGCATTTGGTGAATGATACCAGGCTCTGTAGCTACTATAAATTCATTCGTAGGGCTATTTTGACAATATTTAAGTAAAGCTGCCGTAGAACCAATAAAACTAGCGTGGCGCAACACACTACTTTCACATTCTGGATGAGCGATCGCCTCTGCCTCTGGGTGGGCAATTTTTAGCTGGACAATTTTCTTTTCTGAAAAGGTTTCATGAACAACACAGCTACCTTGCCACAGCAGTAAATCTCGTCCAGTTTGTTCCATCACATACCGCCCTAAATTGCGATCTGGAGCAAAAATGATCGGCTGTGACTGGGGGATCTGCTGCACAATTTTGACGGCGTTGGAACTGGTGCAGATAATATCGCTCATCGCCTTAATTTCAGCGGAACAGTTGATGTAAGAAACCACCAAATGATCGGGATGAGCCGCTTTGAAAGCTGCAAACTCCTCTGGTGGACAACTGTCTGCTAAAGAACAACCAGCATCTAAATCTGGTAACAACACCAATTTATCGGGATTGAGTATCTTTGCTGTTTCTGCCATAAAGTGAACACCAGCAAAGACGATCACATCAGCATTAGTATTGGCTGCTGCTTTTGCCAGTTGTAATGAATCCCCAATAAAATCTGCGATATCTTGAATATCTGGCTCTTGATAATAATGCGCCAAAATCACCGCATTAAGTTCTTTTTTCAGACCTTCAATAGCGGCAAACAAATCTAATGGTAGTCCACCCGGTTGGGTTTTTTCTCGTTGAGCTAGTGCAGTGGTAAACACAGTTAAGGGTCGCTCTTAGTTGCAAGTATTTGTCCTGTGGATTCAATTATAGTAGTTTTTACCAAAAATGGTAGACGGTTGATTTTAATAGTGTTGTGTCCAAATCCCTCTGAGTTTCATATCCTGGAGATAGACGGCAAGGAAAGTGGCATGACCAGTCAGAAAAATCAATCAACAACCCTCAAAATTGCTGTAATTGGAGATGTTCATGACCAATGGGAAGTAGAAGATGGTATTGCACTCAAGCATTTGGGTGTTGACTTAGTGCTGTTTGTAGGGGATTTTGGCAATGAGTCGGTGGAAGTTGTAAAAGCGATCGCCTCTCTCGATATTCCCAAAGCAGCGGTAATGGGCAACCACGATGCTTGGTATACTGCCACCGAATGGGGACGTAGGAAGTGTCCTTATGATCGCTCTAAGGAAGATTGGGTACAAGAACAACTCGATTTATTAGACATAGCCCATGTTGGTTACGGCAAGCTGGATTTTCCGGCATGGAATTTAACTGTAGTGGGGGGTCGTCCTTTTAGTTGGGGTGGCCCAGAGTGGAGATTTGCGGAAATTATTCAAGAAAGATATGGTGTGGCGAATTTAGAAGAGTCCGCCGATCGCATTGTCAAAGCAGTCAAAAACGCTGCTTACGAAACGATTATTTTTTTGGGACACAACGGGCCTAGTGGTTTAGGCGATCGCCCCGAAGATCCCTGCGGTAAAGACTGGCATCCTATCGGCGGTGACTTTGGCGACCCAGACTTCGGACAGGCGATTTCTCAGGCTCTCACGGCTGGTAAAACCATTCCTCTGGTGACATTTGGTCACATGCACCATACCTTAAGGCATACCAAGAAAGTGCTACGCAAGCCTGTTTTTAGAAGTCCAGAGGGAACAATTTACTTGAATGCGGCTAGTGTACCCAGGATTGTGGAAAATGGGGGCGAGAAACTGCGTAATTTTTCCCTTGTTTCCTTAGAAGCTGGTGTGGTTTTGCAAGTCTCCCTAGTTTGGGTGGGTAAGGACTTTCAGGTGGCATCTGAAGAAATTTTTTACGAGCGATCAACTTCAGTAGTGCAACCTGCGTAGATGATGAGATATAGTATTATCTGTCAGCTTTGGTGTTAACCAACAAATGTCGGTCAGCAGCAGCTAGACAGATTTACTGGAGAGGTGGCAGAGTGGTCGATTGCGTCCGACTTGAAATCGGATGAGGCTAAAACCTCCGGGAGTTCGAATCTCCCCCTCTCCGTT
>JBBSOP010000291.1:0-6633 GCA_038259655.1 Chroococcales cyanobacterium | reverse complement strand
TGAAATTGTCAACAATTGCTACATCAAAGCGAAAGAACTTTTGCAAGAATATCGCATATCATTGGAGTATTTAGTCGATTTGTTAATAGATCAAGAAACTATAGACGGCGAACTATTCCGCCAAATAGTTACCGAATATACTCAAGTAGATCCTCAAATAGCTGATATTAAATTGCCTGTATCTCATTAGAAGGCAGTGTTTCGACTACGCGGTAGTTGAGCGTAGTCGAAACTCAACAACCAGGCAGTGAGTGAAGTAGTCGCAGTCTTGGCGCTTTGCGTCGATTGCGAACTGCTGAATCCCAAGGGCAGGAGGATTGATCTGAAAAACGGAAGATTTGTTCAGCAGACGAAATCTTGTTAGCCTTTATGTTTAAAATTGCTTAAGGGGTCAATTGATCATCGCCTAAAAATCAAGTTGACCATTTGCAGGATTTATCCACGCCATGCTGACTGAAATTTTCCCTTTCCGTTTTGAATTGGACACGATTGCGATCGCTGGAGCAAGTTTGTGGTCGTTAGCGCTATATTTAGCCTTTTCCCCAACCAGTGAATGGGTTATGCAGCAGCTAAACCGCTGGTTTAACTTTGCCGAGCGATCGCTTTATACTAGTCAGTCAGAGTTTGAAAAAACTCGTAAAGCCAGAGAATCTCAAAATGCCTTTTACGCTTCACTGTTTAGTATTATTCCGTTTCTGGTAATTGGCGCTTTATGTAACTGGGGCTTGGAAGTAAGTTTGGGTCAAAGTTGGGGAGTTAGTACAGGTGTATTGGCTTGTATGTCTGCCGGTATTTATGAACTCGGACGAAGAGATGGACAGTCTTCAGATTAAAGGATCTGCGGATTAATAGTGTCCCAACTAATCGGTTGGCTATATTTCAACAACGTCCACTAACGTCAGCTTCGGAAAAAGAAATTAGACAAGCTATTGTTGTTCAATTTCCTCACAAACAATCTGTGCAATCTTACTTGCTGCACCGCTTTCGCCACGAACGCTGTGTAGCTTGGCTCGCATTTCGTCCAATTTTTGCGGATGAGTCAACCAATCTAAGACCATTTCTCCAACTTCTGGCGCTTGGAGTTTGCCTACAAGTTCTGGCACTATCTCTTCTTTTGCCCAAATATTCGGCCAAGCTAATAAACCTTTGCGTCTTAATACAAGCCAGTTAATTGCCTTTGCAAAAGTGGAACCTACCCCTGGTAAATTAGCTAATAATCCTGGTAAACCATCCCAAGAACGCATGGCATCGAGTTGTTGGGTTGGGAGCAAAACAATCATTGGTATACCTAAAGCACCTAGTTCAGCTGTGTTTGCTCCTACTGTAGTCAGACAGATACAGCATTGGGATAATAAATTATAGGCAGGGGTTTCTTGCCATAGTTCCACTTCCAAGCCCGTTGCTGTTTTGAGTGCATAGGGACAATTACTATTTTCTGTGGCAATTAAAGATGCACTACTAAAGCCAAAAGTGTGAACTAAAGGATTTTTTTGGGGATCACCAAAACTAGCTAAAGTTTGTAAATCCAAAGTTGGGGCGACGGGAATCACAAACTTAGTTTGGGGTCTTTTGCCGTGGATATATTCAGCGATCGCTAAAATTAATGGTACACCTTGAGCTAATTTTGCTGCTTTAGAACCAGGGAGTAAACCAATCAATTCAGTTTTTAAGGATGAAGTGATAGGCATCTCGGCTGCTTCTAGCATCAAGTCGCCGACAACGGTGAATTTGTGAGCATACTTGGGAGAGACATTTTTAATAACTGTTGCTTTCATCACCCCAAAGCGGTCAATCCAATTATGCCAACGTGCCTCCCATTCGGCGTAAACAACGGTGCGATAGCCTAATTTATTGCCGATGACTACAGGGAAAACTTGATCGCCACCGAGAAAACCACTACACCGCGACTTCTCCAGTCCCAATTTTCATCAGTTTTTCCCCGAAGCAAAAATTGCCAAAAATGCTCTGCTGCTTGGACTCGATCTACTTCTGGGTAGGATAAGGCGATCGCAGCTTCTTTGCCAGTAGCATTTGGACAAGGTGATAAAACTACCGAAATCCTCACTACAGAACGATCATCTCCTAATTTTTGCCTTAATGCTTTGACAACTGGACGCACCCAGGTCGTTACTTCACCAGGTCCATTCGAGAGAATTAAAATATCAAATTCTTGTTTAGTCATCTGTCAATAGTCAACTATCAATAGTTGTATATATTAATTTTTCGTTACAAATACTGAGTAATTACTTCTGCTATTTTCAATATTTAATAATAAATATTTCATTTTTTATATCGATTTGTGTCAGATAGACGGTAAAATTCCCACTGTGTAAGGTTTTTCTGATAAAAAACTCTTATTACCGATAGAGAGAAAGTCACCTGAAGCGTCTAATTGCCGCTAAGAGCTTTCAGTAGAGAACACGCATCAAAGGAGCCGAGGAAGCATGTTCACCCACGTCAAGTCCACCATTAGACACATTGCGCCTGATAACTTACGCGGACGTAATTTAATCAAGGTGGTCTATGTCGTGCTTGAGTCCCAGTACCAGAGTGCATTGTCGCAAGCAGTTCGGGCGATTAATTCTAATCATCCCAACCTAGCGATTGAAATCAGCGGGTACTTGATTGAGGAACTCCGCGACCCAGAGAACTATGAAGAGTTCAAACGGGATATGGAGAGCGCAAATATATTTATCGCCTCACTTATTTTCATAGAAGACTTAGCACAAAAAGTAGTTACAGCAGTTGAACCATACCGCGATCGCTTGGATGTCGCTGTTGTCTTTCCCTCGATGCCAGAAGTAATGCGCCTCAATAAAATGGGCAGCTTTTCTTTGGCACAGTTGGGTCAGTCGAAGAGTGTGATCGCCCAATTCATGCGGAAACGCAAAGAAAAATCCGGTGCAGGATTCCAAGATGGGATGCTAAAGCTTTTGCGGACGCTACCCCAAGTGCTGAAGTTCCTCCCGATGGATAAAGCACAGGATGCACGCAATTTCATGCTCAGTTTTCAGTATTGGTTAGGGGGTTCTCCAGAAAACCTGGAAAACTTCTTGTTGATGCTAGCTGATAAATATGTGTTCAAAGATGTAGATAAACAAAATTTTGCATCTTCCACCTATCAAGCGCCGGTGGTTTATCCCGATTTAGGGATTTGGCATCCTTTAGCTCCCAGTATGTTTGAGGATGTTAGAGAATACCTGAATTGGTACACAGCCCGTAAGGATATCCCCAAAGATCTCAAAGATCCTCTAGCTCCCTGTATTGGATTGGTACTACAACGTACACACCTAGTTACTGGTGATGATGCCCATTATGTAGCGATCGTCCAGGAGTTGGAATCGTTAGGAGCAAAAGTACTACCAGTATTTGCTGGCGGTTTGGATTTCTCCAAGCCTGTGGATGCTTACTTCTACGAACCGAATACCAACACACAGTTAGTAGATGCAGTCATCTCGTTGACTGGTTTTGCTTTAGTGGGTGGCCCGGCTAGACAAGATCATCCTAAGGCAATTGAGTCACTCAAACGCTTGAATCGTCCTTACATGGTGGCATTGCCCTTAGTCTTCCAAACTACAGAAGAGTGGCTGGATAGCGATTTGGGCTTACATCCGATTCAGGTAGCATTGCAGATTGCCATTCCCGAATTGGATGGAGCAATTGAGCCGATTATATTATCGGGTAGAGATGGAGCAACCGGGAAGGCTATCGCCCTGCGCGATCGGGTTGAAGCTGTAGCCGAACGCGCCTTAAAATGGGCAAACCTCCGCCGCAAGCCGAAACTAGATAAAAAAGTTGCCATTACTGTTTTTAGCTTCCCGCCAGATAAAGGCAATGTCGGAACCGCTGCTTACTTGGATGTATTCGGTTCCATCTACGAGGTGATGAAAGCCCTCAAAAATAACGGCTACGACTTACCAGAATTGCCAGAATCAGCCGAAGCACTGATGCAAGAAGTCATCCATGACGCTCAAGCGCAGTACAACAGCCCAGAACTGAACGTTGCTTACAAAATGTCGGTTCCTGAGTATGAGGCACTTACCCCCTACTCTCAACGCCTAGAGGAAAACTGGGGCCCACCTCCCGGACATCTCAACAGCGATGGGCAAAACTTGCTGATTTATGGGAAGCAATTTGGTAACGTCTTCATTGGTGTCCAACCTACATTTGGTTACGAAGGTGATCCGATGCGGCTGTTGTTCTCCCGTTCAGCTAGTCCTCACCACGGTTTTGCTGCCTACTACACTTACCTAGAGCAAGTTTGGCAAGCTGATGCTGTTCTGCACTTTGGTACACACGGTTCCTTGGAATTTATGCCAGGTAAACAGATGGGGATGTCTGGTGATTGTTATCCAGATAACTTAATTGGCTCAATTCCCAACCTGTATTACTACGCAGCTAATAATCCAAGTGAGGCGACAATTGCCAAACGCCGCAGTTATGCCGAAACAATTTCTTACTTGACACCACCGGCAGAAAATGCTGGTTTGTATAAAGGTTTAAAGGAACTGAGCGAGTTAATTGCTTCTTACCAAACCTTAAAAGATAGCGGACGCGGTGTTTCCATTGTTAACTCCATCATGGATAAATGCCGGATCGTGAATCTGGATAAAGATATCAATTTGCCAGAAACCGATGCCAAAGATATGAACGCTGAAGAGCGCGACAATATTGTAGGCAACGTCTACCGCAGATTGATGGAAATTGAATCTAGGTTATTGCCTTGTGGGTTGCACGTCATCGGTAAACCACCAAGTGCAGAAGAAGCCGTTGCAACTCTTGTCAATATTGCTAGTCTAGATCGTCAAGAAGAAGAACTTCAAGGCTTGCCCGGAATTATCGCCAATAGCATTGGACGCAACATTGACGATATTTATCACAATAACGACAAAGGCATTTTAGAAGATGTCCAGTTACTGCAAGATATTACCTTAGCAACCCGTACCGCAGTTGGGGCATTAGTGCAAGCACAAACTGATGCTGAAGGACGAGTTTCTTTAGTGTCCCGGTTGAATTTCTTCAACATGGGTAAAAAAGAACCTTGGGTAGAAGCACTGCACAAAGCAGGTTATCCCAAAGTTGACACCGCAGTTCTAAAACCACTGTTCGAGTATTTGGAATTTTGCCTCCAGCAAGTTTGTGCAGATAACGAACTGGGCGCATTACTCCAAGGTTTAGAAGGTGAGTATGTCTTACCTGGCCCTGGTGGCGACCCCATCCGCAACCCGGATGTCTTGCCTACAGGTAAGAATATCCATGCCCTTGACCCTCAATCTATCCCCACCACAGCAGCGGTACAATCCGCCAAAATCGTTGTAGATAGGTTGCTAGCACGCAACAAAGCCGAAAACGGCGGTCAATGGCCAGAAACCATTGCCTGTGTCCTTTGGGGAACCGATAACATCAAAACCTACGGCGAATCCCTAGCGCAAATTATGTGGATGGTGGGTGTACGTCCAGTTCCCGATGCCTTGGGACGGGTGAACAAGTTGGAATTGATTTCTTTAGAAGAGTTGGGACGACCCAGAATAGATGTAGTCATCAACTGTTCTGGTGTCTTCCGCGACTTGTTCATTAACCAGATGAACCTCCTAGACCAAGGGGTGAAGATGGCGGCTGAGGCAGATGAACCTTCAGAAATGAACTTTGTTCGCAAACATGCTTTGCAACAAGCTGAAGATATGGGGATTAATCTGCGTCAAGCAGCAACGCGTGTCTTCTCTAATGCCTCTGGTTCCTACTCGTCAAATATCAACTTAGCAGTAGAAAACAGCACTTGGGACAGCGAAGCCGAGTTACAAGAAATGTACCTAAAACGGAAATCATTCGCCTTCAATTCCGATAACCCCGGTATGATGGACGAATCCCGGCAGATTTTTGAAAGCACATTAAAAACTGCTGATGCAACTTTCCAAAATCTCGATTCTTCTGAGATTAGTTTAACGGACGTTTCTCATTACTTCGACTCTGATCCTACCAAGCTTGTGGCAAGTCTGCGTAGTGATGGTAAAAAACCATCATCTTACATTGCAGATACAACCACAGCTACTGCCCAAGTCCGCACATTATCAGAAACCGTGCGTTTAGATGCCCGTACTAAATTGTTAAATCCCAAATGGTACGAGGGGATGCTATCTCACGGTTACGAAGGTGTGCGCGAACTCTCTAAGCGGTTGGTGAATACAACAGGTTGGAGTGCGACTGCTGGCGCTGTGGATAACTGGATTTACGAGGATACTAACGAAACCTTCATCAAAGATGAAGAAATGCAGAAACGGTTGCTGAACCTTAACCCCCATTCTTTCCGCAAGATTGTATCAACGTTATTGGAAGTGAATGGACGCGGTTATTGGGAGACTAGCGAGGAGAATTTAGATCGTCTGCGCGAGTTGTACCAAGAAGTTGAAGACCGAATTGAAGGAATAGAGTAGGATTACATAGGCAGGCTTTATGCCTGCCTTAAAAATAAAAATATTGCGATCGCAGGTTGCTATCAGTGACGAATTACGAATTACACAACTTTTTCTATACTCAATACTCCTTAAAGCTTAACCGAACTGTATTGTGCTGCTTCTTTTAACGTGAATTCGATGATCTAGATATGACCCCTCTCCAAACCTCTCCCCTACAAGG
>JBBSOP010000290.1:0-6649 GCA_038259655.1 Chroococcales cyanobacterium | reverse complement strand
CAGAGTTTGACAAAGTTCCTTTTTCTAAACTGACTTGAACTTCCCGACCAAAAGTCTGCTGAAAAGCAGCCGTAATCATAGGTAAATCAGATTTAACTTTGTCATACCATACAGATTTAACACCAACACAAGCAACAGTACCATCAAATTCCATGAGATAGCACATTTGGCGCAGCAGTTCTCGCCTTGAGATTGGCTGGAGGTTAGCAAGGACTTTTTGCCAATCCTGAGTCAAGTCAGATTGCATTACCTCGTTAACTTCTTCTGGGGGCAATTCTGAAGATACAGGTTGTGCAGCCGCAACGAACGGTTTTTCCTCTATCGGTGGTTGAGGGGTAAATCCATTTTCGGGCGGTGGTGGAGATACCGAGTTATGAGAAGAGGTGTGATTTACTGGGTTAGACGAATTACTCTCCCGACGGGTTTCGATATGGTTGGGTTGTGATGGAGAAGTTGCATACTGTGGAGATGGGCGATGATTGTTTGACGGTGCAGTAACTTTAGGCGCTATAGCTACGGGCTGAATATTTGCACTTGGTAACAATCCTAGTAATGTCATCTCCAACCACAAACGCGGCTGGGTAGTGTTCTTAATTTGGACTTCCGCAGTTCGCAAGTGTTGTTGTCCTGCCAAAATTGTAGTGACATCGAATTGCTGGGCAAACTCAACTAGCGCTGTCCAAGTTTGACTAGTACAAGCAACCAAATCGTGGCGGTTGGGTGCTGTTTTGGCAATCAGTAAGTCGCGGTAGCAAGCGGCGAAATTTTGCAGAATAATTAATGGTTCCCGACCGCGATCTAGAATATTACGACTACAATCTAAAACTGCTTCTGGATGATCTTGAGCGATCGCATTTAACAACCCTAGCAAGTCTTGTTCACTTACCGAACCTACTAAATCCCAAACTTTATCTGGTGTCACCTCACCCGGCAATAGCGCTAATTGATCAAGCAGACTTTCCGCGTCTCGCAAGCCTCCCTGAGCAATTTGGGCTACCAAAGTTACAGCATCAGGAGCAATCTGAATGTTTTCTTTAGCAGCGATCGCAGTTAAATGTTTTACCATCGCTTCTAACTGAATCCTTCTAAAATCAAACCTTTGGCAACGGGAAATAATTGTTGGTAATACTCGTTGTGGGTCTGTTGTCGCCAAAACAAAGACTACATATTTAGGTGGTTCTTCTAGGGTTTTAAGTAGCGCATTAAATGCTTGAGTACTAAGCATGTGGCATTCATCCACCACATAAACTTTATAGCGGCACTGCACAGGAGCAAATTGGGCTTTTTCAATCAGCTCGCGGATATTATCGACACCAGTGTTACTAGCAGCATCAATTTCAATTACATCGAGAGAATATCCCTTAGTGATTCCCTGACAAACATCACATACACCACAAGGTTCAGCTGTGGGTTTGTCGCTTTGAAGACAATTTAGAGATTTAGCGAGAATGCGGGCGCTAGAAGTCTTTCCTGTACCCCGTGGGCCAGTAAACAAATAGGCAGGGGCAATCTTAGCTGTGCGGATCGCATTAGTGAGGGTAGTTGCGATCGCTTCTTGACCCACCAGTTCAGCAAAACTCTTTGGGCGATACTTGTGGTGTAGGGGTTCGTAAGACATAGATAGAAAACGTCAATGCCTTTTATAAATTGATTTAGTAACACAAGTACGCTATTTGGCATTCAATCATTCTAAACGCAGGAATGTCCCTTGGAGAAAATTAAATAATTTCAGCAATTGGTTAAATTATAGTACATTTGAACCAGCAGGAGGGACTAGTACTTCATCGCATAAAATTTGATAAATGATGGTAGTCAGATCCCCGACTTCTTCAAGTCGGGGATCTCACAGCCTCTCAAAATTAATGGGACAGACCACTAATTCCTAGTCTCTTTTCCCCACCATTATTGACTAATACCAATCCACTATACAAATGAAAAGCTGAGTCCCAATTGGTCGGTTCTCTACGAAATATGTGAATGTGAGATGGAATTTGATCTAGCAAATCTGTTTGATCTAATACAGTTTCTACAAAAGGTGGAAAATCTGACCAGACTTTAACTTGTTTGAGATGCTGTTCTAGCCAATCTAGTAAGCTATTCCAATTGATTCTGATTGTATTTTGGCTGGCTTGAGAATTAATTTCTATACCTTGGTCGAACTCGTAGCCTTTGTCACCAAGTCGCAAAATGCAACGTCTACCAGGTAGGTGTAAATCACAAAACTGAGCATAGTCTTGTGTTTGGGTTTTGCGTTCTAACTTACGGCGAACGTCAACATCTACGACTTCCTCAAAAATTGGTAACAGTCCTACAACTCGCGCTGTGACTTCTGACCATTCAAAGGTGAGGGAACCAAGTTGATTTGCTTGATTGCGACAAACAACAGTAGCTTTGAGATCAGATTCTGAAAAATATTCGACTTGAAAAACTTGAATTTGCTGAATGGCAGTTATGGTAGTCCAGAAGCAAGGAATTTCAGCTTTTTGTAGTTGTGTACCATAAAATTTTAGTTCTCCTACTTGTCCAGTGCGGTATAGTCTCCAGCCACGACTAGGTAATAGCAACCTAGCTGTATAGGGATCTAGCTGCATAATCTGGGCAAATTTTGGCGCTGCTATAGTTTTGAGTTCGCTACTTAGAGGTTCTAAAATTAATAAACCAAATTCGGTGCTGCTGGGTTCAGATGTGGCTTTAGCGATCGCTCTTTGTCTTTCTTCTTGCTCAATTTCTTGCAGCCGTTGCAACCCTTGACGGGCTTGGGTGACTATCTTAGCATTGGTCGTACTTCGCAGTAAGTTTCGATAAACTTGTTCAGCATCTTGATGCTTTTGAGAAACTTCATGTAGCCTTCCTAGATAAAATTGCACCCAGGGATTTTCTGGTGATTCTTTTAGCAGCTGTTTGAGTAATTTAGCAGCTGTATGGTAGTCTTTACGCTCAAAGGCGGTGGCAACTTGCTCAATCATCGCTTACCTTCAACGCACAGTGGTAAATTATTCACGCCTTAGCGCAGCAGTCGCTACAACGGGGGGAACCCGCGCAATGCGCTGCCTTAATTTTGCGTGAGTCATACATCATTTATACTTCACTAGCTGCGGAAATTAAGGATAATGCCACTACTGGAGCTGTGACTGCTCGCAGAATCCGACGACCAAGAGAAACAGGTTGAAACCCTGCTGCGATCGCACTTTTAATTTCTGTTTGTGTCCATCCCCCCTCTGGGCCAGTAGCAATGACAATTTCGCTAGTGTCACCTTTAATTACATGTCTTAAATGGGGATAATCACCACGCGCTTCACAGATATAGCTATGAGTTGTCACATTATTAGTCAAAGCAGAATTAAAAGTAACAGGTTCTAAAATTGTCGGTACAAAAGTGCGTTCTGATTGTTCTGCGGCTTCTGCTGCGATGCGTTGCCACCGTTCAAGTTTTTGGGGGCTAGGATGAAGTAAAGTGCGATCGCTCAATACAGGCGCAATACAAGCTACTCCTAATTCTGTACAACACCGTACCACCTCATCAAATCCATTACCTTTGGGTAACGCTACCATGAGGGTAATTGATACAGGTAATTCTGTTTCTATTAAAAGTGGTTCTAAAATCTGCGCTTGCTCCCCTTCTAGCTGTGCTAACCACCATTTACCTAAGCCATCCATCGCAATAAAGCGATCGCCTACACGCAAGCGCAAAACACGTATCAAATAATGTTGTTGCTCGTTAGTGAGTACAATTTGCCCTTGTTGGAATTGGGAAGGTGCGATCGCAATTCGTTGTAGTTGAGGCATACCATAACAGTGAACAGTAAACAGGCTGCGCCGTGAGCGTCAGCCGAACGGGAACAGTGAACAGGCTTGAAAACCTAGATAGTTTATTTATGTGGAGCCGGAGCTGTGAATTGCCGGATTGGAATTACCCGCACATTTAAAGTTAGCGGTTTTTCTAAACTTTGTTGTAAAAAATCCCGCACCATTTTGACTTGATTTTCTGAAATTGAACCGACGGGAGCCGCTACTTCTAAATCAACGATCAAGTAATTTTCCTTTCGCTGTACCTGAATATTGCGAATTTCTGTACTAGCAAATGTTAAAGTTCTGCGATAGAGCGAATACTCAATACTGCGACGTGTTCGTTCTTTCAAGAGCAAATTATCTAGAGATAACCCCAAAGGCAAGCCAAGAATAAATATAGCTCCAATTGATAAGACTAGACCTTGACGCGCTCTTTCTAAAGAACCGTAGCGCTGTAACAAAAAGACTAGTGCGCCGCTAAAAATAATGCCGATCAAGTTTGCTAAAAACAACAAGGACGCGCCAACAGCAACTGATTTTGAACCCATTGCTACGCCAATACCTATAACACTCAAAGGCGGGACTAAAGCTACGGCGATCGCTACTCCAGGTAAAGCATCGGCAATGTTACGGCGCGATTTAGCAAATGCCCCAGCTGCACCCGCTGCCAATGCTACCGCTAAATCGAGCAAAGTCGGGCTGACTCTTCCCCAAATTTCTGGGCCAAAGGTTCTAATACCCACAACTTTAGCAATTACCATTGACGTGATAATAGTTAATGCAATCCCCGATAAAAGTGTTATTATAGACCGCTTTAATAAACGTTGATTTCCTACTGCCATGCTATAGGCGATCGCAATTATTGGCCCCATTAAAGGAGCAACTATCATTGCGCCAATAATAGTTGCTGCACTGCTAGCTAACAGTCCTACAGTAGAGATAATCCCAGATAAAAATAACAAGATGTAGAAACTTCTAGAGGGAACGGCTCCCCGCCACAAGCTGCGGTTAAGTCCCGCTACTGGCATGGGTTTTTCCGCCAACCAATGCCACTCGCCGCTGTTACCTTTTCGTAGTTGGGTAAGTTGTTCTTTTCCCCAACCACTCACTTTATTTATTAGCCACATTTAATTATTACGAGTTAAGCTTTGGAGTAATCATAGAATAGTTTAATTCTGAGTTTTATAGATTTTTTAACCCAACGTTGAAAAAGTCTAATACTTCTTTTAAGATACAACGATCGCTTGACTTTTAAGACAGTCGCTACACAAAATTAGATTTTTAGCTCTAACTTAACCGTATTGGTTGCGAGATATACCAACAAAAAATAAAGACTTGGAGGTAAACAAACTCCAAGTCTTAAACTTAATTTTGATTGCAAAACTACTCTTGATTAAAGCGTCAAAGATTGCGAATTTGTTTCAATCAACTTCGCTAAATCTTGTAAAAATGCCGCAGCATGAGCGCCGTAAATAATCCGATGGTCAGAAGTAATATTCACTTGCATTTGTTGCCGCACACCAAATAAGCCATCACCTGTAGCTATCACTTGTGGACGAGATGCCCCGATCGCTAAAATTGAACCTTGTCCAGGTGGTAATATCGCATCAAATTTATCTACACCGAACATCCCTAAGTTCGACAAGGTAAAAGTACCACTATTATATTCTTCGGGTTGCAGTTGTTTGGTTCTAGCACGTTCTACCAAAGACTTCCAAGTCCGTGAGAGCGAATAAATATCTACCATGTCTGCATTTTGCAACACAGGTGTAATTAATCCCCCATCATCCATTGCCACGGCTACAGCAACGTTAATATCAGAATTATAGACAATTCCTTGATCCGAATAACTGGCATTTAATAATGGATGTTTTTGTAATGTCACCGCTACAGCTTTCGCCAGCAGTGCAGTCATTGTCACCCCTTTCGATTTAATTTGCTTATACAGCTTGTCTAATCCATCAGTGGTAATGGTGTAACCAACATGGAATATCGGCACAGCTAGACTAGCTAGCATATTGCGGACTACAGCATTTTGGAAGGTAGTTAGAGGTACTGGTACTGCTTGACCTGGAACAGCGGCTACAGATGGTGTTGGTGCAGGTGCAACTGGGGTAGTTTGTGCAGGTTTCGATGGAACAACAGGGGCAGTGGTGGGTTGCTTGCCTTGATTAACAGCACCTTCCACATCCTCGGCGACAATGCGACCGTAGGGGCCACTACCTTGCAAATTACTCAAATCAACTTTTAATTCTTTTGCCAATTTGCGGGCGCGGGGTGAGGCGACAAGCCTACCTTCCTGGTGGTTAGAACCATTTTGAGATGCCAAAGCAGGTATTCCTACTGAGGCTGTAGCTGCAACTGTTTCAGGAGCAGAACTAGGAGTAGTCGCAGTACTACCTGAGTTGTCCAAAGACTTCGCAGTTTCAATTTCAGCTTCTGTTTCTGCTACGTAGGCGATCGCAGAGCCTACGGTTGCCGTATCACCAGCTTGCACTATGATGTGGGCAAGATATCCTTCATAGAAGGATTCCACATCCATATCTGCCTTATCTGACTCGACAACCACCACGGTTTCGCCTTTTTCCACTTTATCGCCAGGCGATTTTACCCAGGAGACGATTTTACCTTCGGTCATGGTAGAGCTAAGCGCCGGCATAAATACTTCGTGAATGCTCATATGGTGGTTTCAGAATCAAGAGTTTATGGACTTTAACAGCTTTTATCAGATCGAATTGTATCTCGACACGAGAGTTTTGGATTCGAGATTTTCTATTTTAGTTCAGGGTGTAGATCACCCAGGAACCTCAGAACAATGACAGGGTCTATATGTTTATAGCGATCGCAAGTTATCAGTTTT
>JBBSOP010000289.1:0-6655 GCA_038259655.1 Chroococcales cyanobacterium | reverse complement strand
ACCCCAGATTGCGAGTCACAATTGGAGTATAGCCGAGTTCTGCTTGGGCTTTACGATCTGTAAATGTTACTTCTTGTCCAATTAGCCTAACCATTGTGCGTGTGATCGGCGGTGCGTTTTTACGCCGTGTTATCTTCCAAATCGTTTCTATCAATCCAGCCACATTCCAAGCAACCCATCTAGGAATACTCAAACTATTTGGTTTGACTCCAGCAACTTGCAACAATGTTGTAACCCACTGGCGAAACTGTACTACATCTCCGTCACTCAAAAAGTAAGCTTGTCCGCCGGGACTAAGCTCTGAGGCTAGAATTGCCCCATGACAGACATTTACAACATGGGTTGTCATATAGGGATAATTGCCTTGATCAATCCAGACAAATTGTCCAGCTTTCACTGCTGTTACTAGCTGAAGTAATGCATGATCGCCATTGCCCCAAATCCAAGAGGGACGCACCACAGAGGTTCTAAATCCAGACCGATTTGCAGCGATTACTCGTTGTTCTGCAATGCTTTTAGTGGCAATATAAGGAGAAAATTTAGGTTGTTTGAGCGAATGATACTCATCAATCAAAGATAAAGGTTGACGATCAAACACAGAAGCCGCTGCACCAATCTGAACAAAACACGGAACATTTGCCGCTTGTGCAGCAGCTAACGTACATTCAGTTCCAAGGACATTTGTTTCGTAGAATGCTTTGTATTGACCCCAAATGCTGAGAAAACCTGCAATATGGAACACAACATCGCAATCTTGCATTCCTCGGCTCATTGCTTGTTCATCCAGCAGATCACCTCGGACTGCTTTAGCACCTAATTGAGCTACTTGTCTGGCTGCTTGATCTGATCGTGCCAAAGCAACAACTTGATCACCGCGATCGCACAACATTTGAATCATACAACGACCGACAAACCCGGAACCACCTGTTACAAAAGCTTTCATAATACTCCTGTGACGCTTGCTCTGTATTCCCGCAAGACTAACTTCTAGAGCGTAAACTATAGAAGGAAATATGAGGATAAAATCTTACATTTAATTGGCAAATCTTCTATTTATACAGGACTTACACAAAATTATGAAAAAACGTAGACGCTCCAGCGGCTTGCCGTAGGCTAGCGCAAAGGACACGAAGTACACGAAGTAAAGAAGTTTCACAGAGTTATTGCGTAAGTCCTATTATATTTAAGTCGAGTTTACCGAACTCTTATTAGGTAAGTTACCGTACCTAAATTTTATCGATATTCTTGTTCGGTAATCATCATTTACTAAGTAATAAAAACCGAATATAGACTACTTTTAGTTCAGAATAAGATGAAAACAAATCAAAGAGTTACGACCGCAAACAAATACTACTTATACGAGGTTGAGATATGACACTAGTACGTTGGAATCCCTGGCAAGACATTAACACTTTACAACGCCAAATCAACCGCTTATTTGACGAAGAAATGCTACCATCTACGTTAGTTGAAAAAGGCTTATCTAGAGTTCCTGCTGCTGAATTACAAGAAACTGAAGAAGCAATTCATCTCAAGCTAGAACTTCCAGGGATTGAAGCCAAAGACCTAGATGTACAAGTCACAGATAAAGCTGTTTACATCAGTGGCGAACGTAAATCGGAAACTAAAACCGAAGACAAAGGTATTACCAAGAGCGAATTTCAATATGGTAAATTCCAACGCGTAATTCCTTTATCAACTCGGATTCAAAATACCAATGTCACCGCAGACTAGAAAGATGGTATCTTGACTTTGACATTACCTAAAGCTGAAGAAGAAAAGAACAAAGTCGTTAAAGTTAACCTAACATAATCTGGTTAATATCGCTTGAAGCTAATGAGTTAGGTGGGTTGTAGTTATTCATTTCAAGCCCGTTCGTCATCGTAGGAATGGGCTTTTTATTTGGGATTGCGAGTCAAAAATTCGGCGATCGCTTCAGTAAATCCTGCAAATGAACTATAATCTTTTGACAAAATAGAGACATTTACGCCTAAGTTTCGAGTATTGGCAGCTGTATAAGGGCCAAAACAAGCCACAATACAATTTTCATAATCATTGTGCGAGTTGATCATTCTCAAAAAACTTTCTACTTCCGCCGTACTGCTAAAGGCAATTATGTCGATCATTCCTTGACGAATCAGGTTTAATTCAACTGTATAAAGATGCTTATCTGTACATTGGGTAATATAACTAGATGTACGAGTAATTGTCATACCTAATTTTTGCAAATCTGCAATTAAGTTCGGTATTACATTAGGTTCAGGGATACCAACAAATTCTGGAGCCGGGACTAGTACTGTCTGTTGATTAATTTGAGGAATTTTTTCTAATTCTAAAACAATTCCTACTGGGCTAGATTCTGGGGGAATTAAATCAACTCTACCGCAGAAAGTGGATAAAATTTCTGCATCTTTACCTAAAGCACATAACCTACAGTTTTGTAGAGCAGATACGGAAATATTTAGATTATTCATGCGCTCAAAAAATCCAATAATTCCATTCCTACTTGTAAAGACAATCCAGTTAAATTTATCTATACGGCTCAAAGCATGATCTAGTTCTGTGTAATTTGAAAGATAGCAGGTTTCAATAGTGGGCATAAAAACTGGAATACCGCCTTTTTTAATAATTTGTTCTGAAAATCTGAAAGCATAATTTTTTGGTGCTGTAACTAAAATTCTCTTGCCATATAGAGGCAACTGACGAGATGGAGTCAGCAGGTTGGTTTCTCTAGAAATGGGGTACATTCTTCAGGTACAATATTCTGGTTATTTAGTTTCGTGTAGTCAGTCATCAAGTTGATGATTAATTTTCAACTAAATTGGCAAATCATTTATTGTTTCACTGCTATAGAGTAAGTTTTGGGAAACTCTTAATATCAAGCTTTTTTCAGTACCTATTAATTACAAATTATTATCAGACTTTCATTTGAGTATCATTACATAGTTACAATATTGTCAAATTTGAATCAAAGGACTGAATGTGTTATCAAGTATCCAAGCCGCAATTTTTGACATGGATGGTTTAATTTTCGATACGGAAAGCATTGCCCGCTGGGCGTGGAAAAAGGCTATAAAAAATCATGGTTATGTGATGAACGACGAATTATATAACGAATTGATTGGTCGAGATCTGTCATCGCGGGAAAAAATTTTTAAAAAAAAATATGGAGAAAACTTTCCTTTTGATTCTGTAAGAACGCAACGCGTCACAATTGGCGATGAACGAGAAATGCGAGAAGGTCTGCCAGTCAAACCAGGTGTATTAGATTTGCTCAATCAACTAAGTAATCTGGGGGTGATCATGGGATTAGCAACTGGAACATCTCGAATTAGAACAATCCGACGTTTAACCGATGCTGGGATTTACCAATACTTCACAACAATTGTCACTAGCGAAGATGTTGCTGAGGGTAAACCTGCTCCAGATATTTTTCTAGAAACTAGTCGTCAAATTAATGTTGCCCCTTTACAGTGTTTGGTTTTTGAGGATTCAGCTGTAGGTGTTCAAGCAGCATTTCAGGCTGGGATGTGGGCAGTTATGGTTCCTGACATAGAACAGCCGTCCCCTGAAGTAGCATCTTTAGCTTACCGAGTATTCAACTCCCTAGAGCAAGTAGGCGAATTATTAGAAGAATTATTTGAGAAGAGTGCAAGTTAAATCAGTTATCAGTTATCAGTTATCAGTTATCAGTTAAAAGATACCTGTTCACTGTTCACTGTTCACAGCCCCAGTACGCTACAACAGAAAAAACTCTCTGGTAAATCTGTGAAAAAACGAGTTACTCTTACCTTTCCTAAACGCGTTATTCAAATGCCAGTCACTTACGTCTTGGCAAAAGAGTTTAACGTAGCTGCCAATATTATCCGCGCCCAAGTTGCCCCTAATCAAATTGGCAACCTTGTAGTAGAACTATCGGGGGATATTGATCAGCTGGATGCGGCTATCGAGTGGATGCGATCGCGGCATATTAATGTCTCCTATACTTTAGGTGAAATTGCCATAGATGAAGATGTCTGTGTCCACTGTGGCTTGTGTACTGGGGTTTGCCCTACCGAAGCCCTCAGCCTTCATCCAGAGACATACAAACTGACATTCACGCGATCGCGTTGCATTGTCTGCGAACAATGTATCCCTACCTGTCCTGTACAAGCAATCTCAACCAATCTTTAACCGAGGCTAAATACATCTGCCATGACACCACTATTATCTAACAGCCTATCCTCTGCTGGAGCATCATAAACGACTAATAAAGAAGATACGCCAGTGACATCTTGAAATAAGGTAATTCCTTCCGGGCGATCGTTTCCATTTCCATAAGGAAGATCAAGCAACAACTGAGGATTATTCAAAACATTTTCTCGCATATTTACACCATTTCTCAAGCGATAAACTTGCACTTTGCCATCTAAAACCACTCGAAATTGTTTGTGTTTTGCAAAGTTTTGTGAATCAACGAAAGAGAGACGTTTAATAGAAGAAGTTTCATCTGAACCAAACCATAAATGATTATCGGGAGTCAGCCGCAAAGCTGAAAGGTCTTTCCTGTATTCTTGAAAACTATCGCTAAACATTAAAGAAACTTGATGGAGCAATTGTGAATTAAGCATTTACTTAGTCTTTTGTATTCAAAAATACTAAATCATCATTCTAGTATGATCTAATACTGACCGATATAAAGTTTGCCAAAAGCTGATACTGAATACACTTTAGTAAAGTCAATATGGTTTAAGTCTGATATTTTTTCACTAAATATCTAGTGTCGATGGTAATAATATTACTTACCTCTAAAGTATTATGTTAAAAAAAAATATCAAAAGATAGATGGAAAATTTTTACTAATGTTATTATGCAATAACCTAACTAAGTAGGTCATTGTTATCAAATATGAAATTAGCGACAGAACCAACAACAAAAACTCTAGGAGACTACGCTTATCAGGCGCTTCAAAAACACTTTAAGAAAACCTTGAAGTGGGAAAAATCAGTTAAGAAAGATGAAGATCCCGAAGCACTGCACCAAATGCGAGTGGGGATGCGCCGTTTACGCACGGCTGTAAGTAGATTTGATTTGGCGCTGAATTTGCCCAAATCAGCCAGTGATAAAAATATTGGTAAAATTGCCCGTCGTCTTGGTAATCTCCGAGATTTAGACGTATTAAAAGAAACGTTGACAACTCGTTACCAACCATATTTACCACCTAAAGAACAAGAATCTCTGCAAACAGCTTTTAATGCTTTAGCTAAACAACGTGAAGATGCACTTTATAAGGTAGAAGCTACATTAAAAGATGAGTCTTACAAGTCTTTAAAATGTGAATTAGAAAAATGGTTGGAGAAACCTAATTATCAATCCTTGGCATCTTTACCAATTCAGCAAGTTCTACCAGATTTGCTTTTACCTGAAGTGAGTAGTTTCTTACTGCATCCAGGTTGGCTAGTTGGCACTCAAGTTGTAGATTCACAAGTAAAAATCTGCACAAACTGGAAAGCAGAAAAAATAGAACAAAAATTGACGGCAAAAGGCTCAACTATTCATAGTTTGCGGAAACAAGCTAAACGAGTACGTTACCAAATGGAGTTATTTACTGAACTCTATGGTGAGTCTTACGCCGCTTATATTGCCGAAGTGAATAATATGCAAGATATTTTGGGCGCTATGCAAGATGGTGTAGTTTTAGATGAGTGGCTTGTAGATGTATTTAAGTCAGAAATTCACACTCATTTACCTGGTCTTGCTACTTTATTAACAGAACATCGTTATAAGTTATGGCAGCAGTGGCAACCTTTACAAGAACGGTATTTAAAAGCTGAAACTAAACATAGCTTTCATTTAACAATACTGCATCCTCTTGAACCAGCAGGTGATGAATCACCACACCCTTCAGACAAGGAATAGGCTTCGCCGTGAGCGTCAATGGTGGTCAGATCCCCGACTTCTTCAAGAAGTCGAGGATCTTGCAGCCCGTGCCAAATACCAACTCTGTAATGCCGATCGCTGAATTTCACGCCAAGGAATATCATGTTTTCTGGCCAATTCTGCACAATCTTCGTATTCTGGCTGCACGTTAGCTATAAGTTTTTCTGGTAATTTTCCCTGCCATGCTACCTTAACGCGTACTTGGCCATATTCAGTTTCCACTGCTTGAATTTCCCGTTGTAAGATGGTGCGTTCCTGAGCAGTGCGGCGAATGCCTAAAGTCGTTGTCTCGCGGAATAAAACTGCTTCACAATTGAGTACATTTTCAAGATGGCAAATCACAGTCAGTAAAATTCCTGGACGCGACTTTTTCATGCCTATAGATTGAGTAAAGACATCCAGCGCACCCACGGCAAACAACGCCTCAAATACATAGCCGATCGCCTGGGGATTTAAATCATCAATTTGGGTTTCTAGTACTGATATTGTCTCTAAAGTAGAACTAGTATCGTTAGAATTGGTAAAATTTGCCTGTAAATTAGTACTTTCGCCCAACCATAGACGTAATATATTAGGGATAGGTAAATCTATTGAACCTGCTCCTAGTCCTACTTGCTTGATGGTCATTGGTGGTGGCGCACCAAAATCTCTAACAAGAGTAGTGGCGATCGCAGCTCCTGTAGGTGTCACTAGTTCTCGATCAATACCATTACTATAAACTGGACAACTCCGCATT
>JBBSOP010000288.1:0-6678 GCA_038259655.1 Chroococcales cyanobacterium | reverse complement strand
ACAGCTTTTAATCTTTACGTTTGAGCTTTTGCGATAAAATCTAGGTTCTAACTGCCTAAAACCCTTGATTTTAAAGGGAAATACCTAATTTTATTTTGAAGTTTAGCATAACACCTACGGAAGAGCCAAAATTTTAGTACAGGAAGATTACCTAGAAATTAGTCTTTTTTATAAGGGGTATATATATGGTTTGTGGTATTTATCAGATTGTAAATATTTTTAATGGCAAATCTTACATTGGACAATCACGAAATATAAATAGGCGCTGGAGAGAACATACGAGAGGCTTAAATAAACCAAATGCTTTGGAAATAGGAAATTATCCGCTAAGATGTGCTTTTTTAAAATATGAATTAGCAGAAACAGTTAGCATAGCAGGTAAAACTGGATGGTTTGATTTTAAAATTATTGAAGAATGTACAGAAGATAAATTGCTCGAACGAGAACAATTTTGGATAAACATAATTAAACCAGAATACCACTGTAATATTTGGACTCCAGCCAGAAAGAAAAATAAAATTGATTCTGAGAAAAAATATTGGATTCAATATCATAACTACAATACTCTAGGTTACTTACCTGTTGAACAAATCCTCGATGAATCTTTATTAGAGGAATATGATTATGATGAAGTTTTACCTGGTGTATCAACTAATAAAAGAGCCGTATTAAATACAAAAGATGATACTATATTTCTAATAGTAGGGATAGGAGAGAAACCTAAACAGTATTATCTTTGGTCTACATTTATATGTGAAGAAACAACTACAAGTGATTATGAAGATAGTTGTTTTTATAATGCTTTCGGTTCTGGTCATTTGATGAATTTCCCTCAACTTTTAAACTCAAAAGAATTTAATGAGTTTAAAAGTTTTTGCGGAAATTTTGGTTTTGGTTTTATGCGTATTAAAGATTCCCCTTATTTGAACACATTAAAAGAATTATCAGAAAAACATAAGCCAAAAAGTTCAAAAGTTAATTTTTGTCAACATATAGTAAGTTTTTATACACAGGTTACTTATGTTAATCCAAAAGAATTTTCTGCTTATCACAATCGAGGTTTTAGCCGTCATTTAGCTGTTTCTTTACATCCTGAAGATGCACTACCTGTGTTGGCTGGAGAATGTACAGTTCTCTTAATATGTGAACCAAGTAATCAGGTATCAAACTATAAAAGCAGCACACTGTTAATTCATATATTAGACTTTTTTGATTTAGAAGACAAACAAGAATACATAGCATATTATGGATTTAATGAAGAAACATTTTCTACTTATTCAATTGCCGGATGGATAACTGTTGAAAATGTTTTTAAGTATGATGCAAAAAGTTTTGCTTCTGATAGAGAGTTACATCTGCAAGAAAATGATTTTAGTTATTACCAAACACACTGGGGGAATGAAGGATGTGATGTATGGGGTATTTCCCTGAAAGAACCTGTTGTTTTAAACCCACCTATATGTAATGTATTACAACCAGAAGGCATTTATAATGGTGATATATGGCAGCCGGAAAATTTATCACACATAGAAGCCTTTAAATTCGCACTAAAAATACCAGTTGAGTATGAATAGTTTAATTAACAAGAAGTAGGCAGTCAAACGAATCACTAGAGATCTGGTATTGGATAGCCAAAAAGTAGGAAATACCGAAAAGAGTTCCTTATGAGGTGGCAGATGCCTTTGTGTATGAACTCTTTTGTTAAAAAATAAAACATCCTCAAAAGCAAAAATAGCTAATCGCTAGTTTTAAAATCACCAGCAATCAGCTATTTTTCACAACTAACAAGAAATGATTCCTTAAGTTAACGCTTCTGCACCACCTACAACCTCCAGAAGTTCCTGGGTAATTGCAGCTTGACGGGCTTTGTTGTAAGACAGCGTGAGGTTGTTAATCAACTCACCAGCATTTTCAGTCGCATTACTCATGGCTGTCATCCGTGCTGCTAGTTCACTCGCAGCCGATTCTTGCAACGCCCGTAAGAGTTGATTACTCAAATATAGCGGTAACAAAGAATCGAGAATCTGCACTGGATCTTGCTCGAAAAGCATGTCACGGGGAAAAGGGCGGACTTGGTTAGTTACTTTCTGCCGTTCCACTTCAAATTGACCACCACGGGTTGTTAGGCGGAAGATTTCGTCATCTGCGGCTTCTAATCCTTGAGGGTCGAGGGGTAGCAGAGTTTGCACTACAGGACGAGAACTAACCAAGGAGACGAATCGAGTATAAACTAACTCGATCCGGTCTACTTTTTCTGAAAGGAATAAAGAAAGTAATTGATCGGCAATTTTACTAGCTTCGGCTGCGGTAGGAATTTGCTCTAAGCCTGTGTAAGTGGCATCAATAGGCTGATCGCGGCGTTGAAAGTATTGTGTAGATTTGCGCCCGACAGTCACAAACGTATAATCTACACCTTCTGCCTTGAGTTCCTTGGCGCGATTTTCGGCCCGACGGATAACATTATTGTTGTAGCCGCCACACAAACCCCGATCGCCAGAAACAACCAACAACCCTACGGACTTAACTTGCCGTTTTTTCAGCAGTGGTAAGTTAGCTTCTTCAAACCGCAGACGGGTTTGCAAACCATACAATACTTGTGCCAAGCGATCGGCAAAGGGACGGGTTAGTAAAACTTGTTCTTGGGCGCGACGCACTCTAGCCGCAGCTACTAAGCGCATCGCTTCTGTAATTTTTTTGGTGTTTTTGACCGACTGGATGCGATCGCGTATTGCTTTAAGATTGGGCATATTCTTTATGGATTCTCAGGTGTCAGTTGTGAGGCAGTGCGTTGGGCGGGTTCCCCGACTTGAAGCAACTGCCGAACCCGTAAGGGTCAGTAGTCAGTTGTCTATTACTACTGACCACTGACTAAATTACGCTGCGGCTTTGAAGGTCTTCTTGTATTCGGTGAGGGCTTCTTTTAAAGCTGTTTCTTCTTCGTCACCTAGTACTTTCTTGGTTTGTACTGATTCGGTGTACTGAGGTTTGCCAGTCTTTAAGTACTCCCGCAGACCTTTGGTGAAGTTAGTTACTTGGTTTACAGCAATATCATCTAGATAACCGTTAATCCCAGCGTAGAGAATTGCCACTTGCTCGTATACTGCAAGTGGAGAATTTTGCGGTTGTTTGAGCAATTCCCGTAACCGTTGACCCCGTGCCAATTGATCTTGGGTAGTTTTATCCAAGTCAGAGGCAAATTGTGCGAAGGCTTGGAGGTCGTCAAATTGTGCTAGTTCCAATTTAATCTTACCGGCAACTTTCTTCATTGCCTTGGTTTGAGCCGCAGAACCCACACGGGATACTGAAATACCGGGGTTCACAGCCGGACGGATACCAGCATTAAATAAGTCAGAAGATAAGAAGATCTGACCGTCGGTGATCGAAATTACGTTGGTAGGAATGTAGGCGGAAACGTCACCAGCTTGGGTTTCAATGATTGGTAGGGCAGTCATGCTACCTTTACCCAATTCGTCGCTTAATTTAGCTGCTCTTTCTAACAAGCGAGAGTGGATGTAGAATACGTCTCCGGGGTAAGCTTCACGTCCGGGTGGACGACGCAGCAGTAAGGACATTTGGCGATAAGCTTGGGCTTGCTTGGAGAGATCATCATAAATCACCAAGGTTGCTTTGCCTTTGTACATAAAGTACTCGGCCAGAGTTGCCCCAGTGTAGGGAGCCAGATATTGTAGAGTTGCTGGTTCACTGGCACTGGCGGCGACAACAATGGTGTAGTCCATTGCGCCTTTTTCTTGTAGTGTTTGTACTACGTTAGCAACGGTGGAAGCCTTTTGACCAATGGCGACATAGACACAAACTACATCTTCGCCTTTTTGGTTGATGATTGTGTCAATTGCGATCGCAGTTTTTCCGGTTTGGCGATCGCCAATAATCAACTCTCGTTGACCACGACCGATAGGAATCATGGAGTCGATAGCTGTGATACCCGTTTGCATGGGTTCGTGTACAGACCGACGAGCAATAATACCTGGGGCTGGAGATTCAATCAAACGGCTTTCGGAAGACTTGATATCTCCCTTACCATCAATAGGACGACCCAAAGCATCAACAACTCTGCCAATTAAGGCTTCTCCCACACCTACCTGGGCAATCTTGCCAGTGGCGGTTACGGAGCTACCTTCTTGAATTTCTATACCTTCGCCCATTAAAACCGCGCCCACGTAGTCATATTCTAAGTTCTGGGCGATGCCGACTGTGCCGTCTTCAAATTCTAACAGTTCCCCAGCCATAGCCTTTTCTAGACCATAAATCCGGGCAATACCGTCACCTACTTGTAGAACAGTACCAACGTTAGCAACTTTGACTTCTTGGTCGTATTGCTCGATTTGCTGTTGAATAATGTTACTGATTTCGTCAGGTCTAATTGAAATGCTCATGTGTCTATTTTTTTTGCTTTCGAGACGTAAGGATGCAAGAGTTAGGAGTTAAAAATACAAAAATTAAAAGTTAAACTTAATTTCCAACTTCCAACTTCTAACTTTCGATTTTTTAGCTGCTTAAACGCAAAGAAAGGCGGCGTAATTGACCCCGTAAACTGGCATCAATTACCTGGGAGCCGACTTTGATAATTACGCCACCAATTAACTCGCGGTCTACTTTCGTTTCTAGTTCTACCTGACGAGCTTTGGTAATCGCAATTACTTTCTGTTCAATTGCCTGTTGCTGCTCTGGTGATAAGGGAACAGCAGATGTAACTTCCGCTAATACGGTTTTATTTAACTGCCGCAATAACGCCAAATATTGCTGTAAAATCGGTTCTAAGAACGAAATGCGTCGTTTGTCTACCAATAACAGCAAAAAGTTACGTAAGTAGGCGTTAGCGCCTTCACCCATAATTTGGCTGATCACCCCTTTTTTGTTCTCAGGCTGAATAAAGGGGTTATCAATGAAGCCTTGCAGCTGCTCCGAATTTTCTAATAAATTCAATAAAGAGCGTGCATCTTCGCCAAATTCTTCCGTCAGGTTTTTTGATTGCGCTATTGACATCAACGCCTGTGCGTAAGGTTGGGCAACTTCAACTGTTTCGATATTACTTTTCATCAGCTTACTTCCACCTGCGCGATACTGCGGTCAATGATCGATTGTTGAACATCGTCAGCAATCCCAGACCGCAGTTGTGATTCGACTTTTTGCAATGCCATTGCAGCTACCTGTTGTCGCAACTCAGCAAATGCTCGGTCTGTTTCGGTGTTTAAGTCTGCTGCTGCTGTTTGTTTCAAGCGTTCTACGTCTTGGGCTGCCCGTGCTAACATGGCTTCTTTAGAAGCTTGGGCGCTTTCTTGGGCTGCTTTGCGGATGCGTTGCGCCTCAGCCTGAGACTGGGTTAACTGCTCTTGTGCTTGAACCAGAGCAACTTGTGCCTCTTTTGAGCGTCCTTCCGCTTCTTGAATTGCGGTGGCAATATTAGAACGTCGCTCGTTCAAGATATTGCTTAAAACTTTACGTCCGAAGTAAAATAGTATGCCAATCAGAAGTGCTAGGTTAATCAGATTGGTTTCAAAAATATCTAAATTTAGACCGAAACCACCTTCTGCTGCACCTTCTGCCATTTCAGAGTGAACAGCGTTCGCTTCTGCGGCAAGTAATAAGAATGTGCCCATGATACCCATTTACAAGTGCGCTGCTCGCTTGCTAATACATTGTATTTTCCCGAAGGGAAATTATATTGTCTTTTCCAGAAGGGAAAAAAGTGCCTGTTTTTGACACTTAATTAAGCGCGCTGGGACTAATGCCCAGTTGCGCGTATGCTTTCAACAGAACCAGTTGAGTTAGACTATCTAACCAAACTTGGCCCCAATAATTTTTCTAGAATTTGCCGACTTAGAGAATCAACTTGTTGCTCTAAAGAGCGCATAGCTTCCTGCTTTTGTTGCTCTATTTCTACAGAAGCCTGTTCTCGTTGAGCTTGAGCTTCTTTTTGCGCCTCAGCGATTTTCTGAGCAGTAATTTCCTTAGCTTCAGCCTGAGCTGCTTCTATAGTAGCTTGCGAGTTCCTGCGAGCTTCTATTAGTTGCTGCTCATATTCTTGAGCTAAACGTTCAGCTTTCGCCAAGCGTTCTTGGGCTTCAAGGGTGTTCGTTCGGATATAATTATCGCGATCGTCTAGTACCTTGGTCAGTGGCTTATAGAAAATTACATTCAACAAAGCTGCTAACAGCAGGAATTGCAATGCCATGAAGGGCAAGGTAGCATCGAAATCAAACATTTGTCTCCTCTTTGGCTGGAGTAGCAGTTTTCATGGCTAGCAATATCATCCAACCTTTCGTATTTTAGAGACCCATAGCCAACAAGGGTCAACCAACGTCATAAGATTAAATACCCAAAATATTTTGATTGTAGAGGCGTGATAATTCACGTCTCTACTTAACAAAAACTTTCAGGTATTACGCGAAGGGGTTAGCAAACAGCAATACCAAGGCAATCACTAGACCATAGATAGTCAGGGATTCCATGAAAGCCAGGGTTAAGAGCAAAGTACCCCGAATTTTGCCTTCTGCTTCTGGTTGACGAGCAATACCTTCTACTGCTTGACCTGCGGCATTACCTTGACCAATACCAGGGCCAATTGCAGCTAAACCAATCGCTAAAGCAGCAGCGAGAACTGAAGCAGCTTGCACTAATGGATCCATTTTGATTTTCCTTGCTTTGATTACAGAACTT
>JBBSOP010000287.1:0-6687 GCA_038259655.1 Chroococcales cyanobacterium | reverse complement strand
TGTTTTGGCACTTTGTCGATATAGTTTGGGTCTTTCTATTTTTTCTTCTCTACCTTTGGCAAGCATAAAAATTTAGCAACTTGGAGAGTTTTTATGAACAGCCCTGTTTATCAAACTGTAATTGTCGGCGGCGGCTTTACCGGACTATTTACAGCCTTACATTTAGCTCATGAACATTATCCTCGCTCTGTGATTTTGATTAATAAAGACGAGCGCTTTTGCTTTAAACCGTTACTTTATGAATATTTCGATGGCGAGATGGATACCTTTCAAGTAGTGCCGCGCTTTTCGGAATTACTTAAAGGTAGCGGTGTGATCTTTGTTCAAGATACAGTGCAGTCGATTGACTTGCAGCAAAAGGCAGTTAAATTAACTTCTGGAAGTTCCTACAACTACAGTAATTTAGTATTAGCTTTGGGTAGTGTTACTGGCTATCATCAAGTGGAAGGTGCTAGAGAATACGCTTTTCCTTTCTGGACACAAGCAGATGCGATCGCTCTTGATCGTCATTTACGCGATTGTTTACAACGAGCAGTGCAAATCGAAGATGCTGAACAACGCCGTCAACTATTAACAGTAGTCGTAGTTGGTGGTGGTGCAAGTGGTGTAGAAATGGCAGCCACCTTAGCTGATTTTATCCCACATTGGTATAGTGCTTTGGGAGGCAATTCCAGTGAAATTCGGGTGGTATTGCTCAATCATGGTAAAGAAATTCTTGAGGGTGATATTAACGATCCATTACGTGAAGTTGCCGAACGCGAATTGAAGAAACGCGCTGTGCCAATAGATATGATTACAGAAGCCGAAGCTACTGCGGTTCGTGTCAACTCAGTTGAATATAAACGTAATGGGCAAACCGAGACATTAGCAACACATACTACAATTTGGGCAGCTGGCACTTCTACCCATCCACTAATTAAAGATTTAGCAATTCCTCAAGAACATCGAGATCATCACGGTCGCCCCCTAGTCACTTCTACCATGCAACTGCTCGATTTTCCAGAAGTTTTTGCAGGTGGTGATTGTGCAGCACTTCAAGATAATTCGCTACCACCTACAGCGCAGGTAGCTTATCAGCAAGGAGCCAATATTGCCCAGAATTTAAAAGCGATCGCTTTAGGAGAAGAACCCAAACCTGCTAAGGTTAACATCCGAGGAACCCTCTTAAAATTGGGAATAAATGATGCTGCTGCTAACTTATTCAATCTTTTTGAAGTTGCGGGTGAACCAGCACATTTAATCCGTCAAGGCACATATTTAACGTTATTACCAACTCCAATTCATGACTTTAAAGCCACAACTGAATGGGTAGATGAAGAGATTTTTCATCAACACCTCGACCCTCAAGATGTAGGGAAAAAAGTAGTGCAAGCGGTGGAAGTAGTTGGTGCTGGAGTTGTGGGCATTTTAGTGGCAAGAAGATTATTGAAAATGTTGGGAGACGATGAGAAGAGGGAGTAGGAAGCAGGGGAGCAGGGAGACAAGGGGACAAGGGGACAAGGGGACAAGGGGAATAACTAAATACCCTATGCCCCATGCCCTTTTAAAATAACGCTAATTTTAGAGGCTATTGAATATGCCTAGTCAAACCGATATACAAGTACAAAAAATTAAAGCTATTGGCTTAACAGTGACAAATTGCGATCGCTCTTTAAATTTCTATCAAGAAGCGCTTGGTTTTGAACTCATTGGCGATATCACTGTTGAAGGGCAGGATTACAGCGACCTCGAAGGTGTACCTGGGGCAAAAATTCGCATTGTCACCTTGCAATTAGGTGATGAACTCATCGAGTTGATGGAGTATCTCAATGTTGAGAGTAAACCCATTCCCAGCGATTCTCAAAGCAATGATTTGTGGTTTCAACATTTGGCAATTGTGGTAAGCGATATAGATCGCGCTTATGCTCATTTACGTTCATTTCCCATTGAACCCATTTCAGTTGAACCTCAAACAATACCACCTAGTAATGAAGCATCTGCTGGTGTCCGCGCTTTTAAGTTTAAAGACCTTGATGGTCATGATTTAGAGTTAATTTGGTTTCCGCCCGACAAAGGTCAAGATAAATGGCATCAAGACACGAATCGCTTATTTTTGGGAATCGATCATAGTGCGATCGCTATTTCCAATACTGAACAAAGTCTACACTTTTACCGCGACCTTTTAGGAATGCAAATAGAAGGAGGTAGTCTCAATCAGGGTGAAACCCAAGCGCGTCTTGATGGTTTATCACAAGCTAAAGTTAAAGTTACACCACTGCGACCAAGCCAAGGTGGTTTAGGAATTGAACTATTGGACTATCTTGTACCTGGAAAAGGTCGTCCTATACCGAGTGAGTGGAAAAGTTGTGATACTGCACACATACAAGTTGAACTTGTTGTCAATGACATTGAGCAAGCGGTAGAAACACTGCGGCAAAATGGGGTTCAGATTGTGTCATCACAGATTGTACAATTTAGCGATCGCTCATTTCCTCACAGACAGGGTTGTTTAGTTAAAGACCCTGATGGACATGCAATTTTGCTAATAGTGGAATGATCAGAAGCTAACAGTACAATCATTGCTTCAGCAATTAAGCTGATAAAATTTGGATTTCATCAAGTTGGTTAATTACCACATCTGCACCTTGGACGTGATCTGGCTTATTTATCCAGGTAATACCAATACAACCTGCTGCCTTAGCATGGCGCGCCATTTGCATATCACCGACAGAATCTCCTACCATTAATGTAGCCATCGGTTCAACTTTTAAGGCTTGGCAAGCTTGTATAAACAATATTGGGTCTGGTTTACTTGGGCTATCATCCACTCCCACTTCTACCTGGATGTAATCACTTAACTGATGTTGTGTGACAAAGGCACTAACTTCTTTTGTCGTCGCCGCTGAGAGGATGCCAAGTTTTAATTTTGCTGATGACAAAGACTTCAATATTTCTAAACTACCTGCAAACATTGGTGCAGGAGTTGTACCAAGATATTTTTCCGCTTCATCTAAAGCTTGACGGGCAATTGTGAGCGACTCAAACCAGCCTCTCCCAGTTTCGGCAATATAGGCGGCGGCGGCAATTTCTGTTTCACGGCGACTCGCTACGGATATTAAACCTGCCGGATCAAGGGTATCGCCATTGATACCGAACGCCATTAATAAAGGTTCCCCAGTACCAGGAATTTGAGCGTCTATCAACCGCGCTGCTTTTTGTCCGAGCGATCGCAAATACGCTTCTGAATCTTCTAAAGTACCGTTTTTGTCAAAAAAAATTGCTTGGATATTGGTAAACGTGATGTTTCTACATTTAATAGTTGCCAAAGATTTTACCCTACTTGATAAATTTACAACTTAAATTATTCTCAGCTATTAATTATTTTTGATCATAAAAAAAGAGGGAAATCCCTCCTTCTTTTATGATGCTTTGATACTCTTAATTACAAAAAAGTAAAATTAAAAGTCTATGATTCTTCAATAGCTACTGGAACTTCCTCTTCAGCTTCTGCTGCTACTGCTGGGGTTTCCTCTTCAGCTTCTGCTGCTACTGCTGGGGTTTCCTCTTCAGCTTCTGTTACTGCTGGGGTTTCCTCTTCAGCTTCTGTTACTGCTGGGGTTTCCTCTTCAGCTTCTGCTACTACTGCTGGGGTTTCCTCTTCAGCTTCTGCTGCTACTGCTGGGGTTTCCTCTTCAGTTTCTGCTACTGCTGAGGTTTCCTCTTCAGCTTCTGTTACTGCTGAGGTTTCCTCTTCAGTTTCTGTTACTGCTGAGGTTTCCTCTTCAATTTCTTCCATAGCTGATGGAATCTCTTCTTCAGCTCCTTCTTCAGAAGCAGCAGGAGTAGCAGTCAGACCTTGCTGTTTTGCTAACATCTGTTCTCGATATTTAGCAGCCATTTCTTCTGCCTTATCGTAAACTAAATCCCGGTTTTTAATCATGTCACCAGGTTCTGGTTCCAACTGCTTGGTAGACAAGGAAATCCGACCTCTTTCTGCATCCAAGTCAATGATCATAACTTTGACTTCATCATTGACATTGAACACACTATGTGGTGTATCAATATGCTCGTGGGAAATCTCAGAGATGTGCAGTAGTCCGCTGACTCCACCGATATCGATGAAAGCACCGTAAGGCTTGATACCGCGAACTGTACCAATCACTACTTCGCCAACTTCTAGGCGATTCATCTTGCGTTCAACCAGCGCCCGACGATGAGATAGGACTAGGCGATTGCGTTCTTCGTCTACTTCTAAGAATTTCAAAGGTAGATCTTCCCCTACCAATTCTTCTTTAGGTTTGCGAGTACTGATGTGGGAACCGGGAATAAAGCCCCGCAATCCTTCAATCCTTACCAATGCACCACCACGATTGGTAGCAAATACACCGGAACGAACAGTAGCGTCTTCTGCTTGCAGTTGACGTACACGCTCCCAAGCCCGCATGTATTCAATCCGACGAATGGAAAGTGTTAACTGACCATCTTCGTTTTCATCAGTAAGAATGAAAAATTCTCGCGTTTCGTTTGATTGTAAAACTTCTTCCGGGGCATCTACCCGGTTAATAGACATTTCCTGTATAGGTATATATGCTGCTGTTTTAGCACCTATGTCAATCAGAGCGCCGCGCGGCTCTATACTGAAAACGGTTCCTGGTACAACATCGCCAGGGCTGAAGTGATAATCGTACTTGTCAAGTAGAGCAGCGAAATCTTCGTGAGTAAATCCAATTTCTGTAGCGGTTAAGTTCTGATTGACCATGCTAATTTGTTCCTGGTTCTAGTCTCCGTAAAGTTTATGCCATAAGTGCAGTTGATGCATAATGTTGAGTTGCTAGGTAGCTTTCTACAATTACATCTTTCTCATCCTAGCGTACAAAAGCTAGTATTAACACAGATAAACTTCCAGATAGAAAATTATATCATATAATCTAGGGCATGGGGCATGGGGCATGGGGCATAGAAAAGCTCCACCCACTTGCGCTTTACGCTTTGGGAGTATTAAACCAAATCAAAAACAACTGACAACTTAAATAATTACAAAAACTAATATATCCGCTGTCACTAAATAATAGTAGCAGCGGATACAAAGTTTATATGCACTTACAAGCTTGGTAATGGCAATCTATTCGTCTTTTTTGTTTTCTATGCGGGGGGGTTCGCGGAATGCGATCGCAAAGAATAGAACACCTATTGCCAAGGTTAAAATCAAGATGTACGCAACGCTTTCCATTTTAAAAACTCCTGCCTATCCAGCCAGTAATTAAGATATCAGGTATTGAGGATTGGGGATTGGATAAAACTTTTTGTAGTTTCCATCCCCTAGTACAGCATAGCGGAAATAAAGCTACCATTAAAAATGGTAAAAAAGCCGATAATAATTAAGTCTTTATGACTCTTCGACTACGCTCAGGGTCAAGACTTCGGCTTCTCTACCAGACGCTACGCGAACGCTCAGTCTTGACTTTTGACTTCCGCGTAGCGGTACTAGTACCCAATCCCTAGAGGTTAAACTTCGGTACGGCGGGTTGTCTTGTCACCCACTTTCTGGAAGAGACCCCACTCAACTTGCTCTTCTAGATCCGCATCAACACCGGCAAAGACATCTCGGTAAATTGTCCGAGAACCATGCCAGAGATGACCAAAGAAGAATAATAGAGCGAATACAGCATGTCCAAAGGTAAACCAACCTCTGGGACTGGTGCGGAATACACCGTCAGAGTTCAAAGTTTCCCGATCAAATTCAAAGGCTTCACCGCCTTGAGCTTTACGAGCAAACTTCTTCACATCAGCTGGATTCGTAAAGGTCTTGCCATTTAGGTTGCCACCATAGAAGCTAACGGTGACACCAGTTTGTTCAAAACTGTACTTAGATTCTGCTCGACGGAAGGGGATATCAGCACGAATAACCCCATCTGCGTCAGTTAAAAGCACTGGGAAGGTTTCAAAGAAGTTGGGAAGACGACGTACTGTCAACTCCCGTCCTTCAGCATCTGTAAATACAGCGTGACCTTGCCAAGATTGGGCAATGCCATCACCTTTGACCATTGGCCCTGTACGGAATAGACCACCTTTTGCGGGGCTATTGCCGACATAATCATAAAAAGCTAGTTTCTCAGGAATTTTGGACCAAGCTTCAGAGAGGCTGTCACCACTGGCAAGGTTAGATTGCACACGGCGATTAATCTCTTGAGCGAAGTAGTTTTGATCCCATTGGTAGCGGGTTGGGCCAAACAGTTCAATTGGCGTTGTCGCGCTACCGTACCACATCGTACCAGCGACGATAAAGGCAGCAAAGAAGACCGCAGCAATACTACTAGAAAGTACGGTTTCGATGTTACCCATCCGCAGGGCTTTGTAAAGCCGTTCGGGGGGTCGGACTGTGAGGTGGAATAAACCAGCAATAATGCCAACAACGCCAGCAGCAATGTGGTGAGCAGCAACGCCACCAGGGTTGTACGGGTTAAACCCGGCCGGCCCCCATTCTGGTGCTACTGCCTGGACACTACCAGTGATTCCGTAAGGGTCAGAAATCCACATCCCTGGACCAAATAGTCCGGTGAGGTGAAAAGCACCAAAGCCAAAACAAAGTAAACCAGATAAGAACAGGTGAATGCCAAACATTTTTGGCAAGTCTAAAGCAGGTTCACCAGTACGAGGATCTCTAAAGAGTTCCAAATCCCAGTAAACCCAGTGCCAAACGGCAGCTAG
>JBBSOP010000286.1:0-6691 GCA_038259655.1 Chroococcales cyanobacterium | reverse complement strand
GAGGAAGAGTAGAAATTTGCTGACTCAGTTTTTGCAAGTTACGATAAAGTGGCTCAAACATCTTTTCTGAGTAGCAGGCATAAATTAGCTTACCCTCATCTACATAGATTGACCAAGACCCTGAAGTGCTAAATACTTGCAAACAACCAGTAACAGACCTACCAGTGATTTTTTTCAACAGTGATAAGGGCTGGAGTTTTTGGAAAAATCTATATCTACTAATGGGTAGTGTCTTCATTGGGTGGGACGGCTTTCAAGATGAAATTAATATTTGCATTCAAAATTTGCGAATATCCTTTGCGAAATTCACTGCGAAATTTTATGAGTTACTGTTCAGATAAATATAGCTGTCACATTTGAGTTAGTACAGAGATTCTTCACCCCTAAGTCCTAATTTCCCAATATCTGCTAAGCTATTGTTCATAAAATTACACTTTGCCCTGGTAGACCCTGCGATGTTCTTGCCAAATGGCAAAATGACCCAACTGATTGTCAGGAAATAGTATTGCAAAAATCAATTTGATTTTCTGTATCCTTTGCTAATCTGGCTAATTTAACAGTAACTCAAGTATTCTCAGCAGACTATTGGCTCTAGCCCATCAGTAGCAAAAGTACTAGTGGTATACGTATTTTGTATCATGAAATAACAGCCAATGGACGTTTTTCAGGTAAGCTTCAGCTAAGGCACACTGTATCCCTTGAACTCAGTGTTTTTTTGATTCAACGTTTTACACAAATTCCCTAAAATCAAGTAACAGATGCAAACCCAAAAACCAAGGTAAATAAATTTTAATCTTCTTAACTACGAATACGTAAAGCCTGCGGCATAGCTGCGCTTAGAGCTAGTCTGCGTACCCCTATAAGGAAACAAGCTAAGTGTAGCGTCTGCACCAGAGCGTCATTACGAATTACGTTGCCGAGCGGAGCCGAGGTACGAATTACGTTTATAGCTCAATGGTAGATAGCAAGTAATTTATTTACTTATATTCAGACTACTCTCAGTTGTAATAAAAGCCGGAAAAAGTATGTGAAATTCATAATAATTAAGTAAAGGAAATATAAAAACTAATTAATATAATCGTTTGTTAATTGATTTTTTTTAATGTCCGGTAGCAAGTAAAATGTACAGGAGATATATAATTTTATCTTCTATGGTAAAGTATATAACTGTTATGTATTAGCAATTTTATATAGAAACTTCAAGTTTAAAAAGTGACTCCAAACTTCAACGTGAAAACACTGCTTCAACAAGGACACGAACAACTAGATTGAGGAAATAACCAAGCCGCTGCACTGTAGATGAATTGCGATACTCTTGAAGAAGCGATCGCACGAAGTACTATTCCTCCCACTCCTCGTTCGCGTCAGCGTCTCTGAAAGAGAAGAAGTGGGCTACGCGATCGCCTTTTTGGTAAATTGGGGAAGGTGTTGATAAAAGAGGGCTATACAAAAAATCTATTGACTTTTAGCTGTTTTGCTAAAAATTCGGTAATATAGCCAACTACTAGTTTCCTTCAAAGGAAATAACAGATATGTGAGAGGATTGATCGTTACAATAATATTGCGGTAGTCCCTTCGTGCCAAAAACAAGATGGCATAAGCCACTTGCTGTGCTGACATCACTCCATAGGGATTTAGTTGACTCTTAAACGGACCAAGAATTAACTTGCGAATTATACAATCTCCATCCAATCGCTTGAGAGTTACAATATTCCCTAATGTCCGTTTGCTAAGTTCATAAAGCGGACTAAGAGCTGGGGACACTTCAGCCTCAGAAGTATTTACCCAGATTTCTTTAGTTGCCTTTGCCTGTGGCCCAGTTACAGTAGTCAAAAATATATCTATTAACCGTAATGCTGAAAAAGCATTTACCTCATAGGAAGAATGAATTGCCTGGGGTGTGCGGTTATCGTAAACATTTACTCCGTGGTTAACAATTAAAATATCAACTTTCTCTAAACTATCCCTCAGTTCAGCTTCATGACCCAACTGCCAGGGAACCACTTTTAATTGAGTGTGCGTTGCTAATTTTTCTGGGTTAGTGGTTAAAGCAACCACTTTAACATTGTGCTTGAGGAGTTCAGCCGTTAACGCTTGTCCCAGAGTGCCTGATGCTCCAGTTAAAGCCACGGTTTTACCCTTAAGAGAAAGTCCTGTACCAAGTATTTTATCCACGAAGGGAAAGACACCACTGTAATAAGCGTTGACATCATCAAAATGATGTCGCCAATGGTAAGACCGATTCACCCACCAAACAGATGGAATTGTCTGTAAAGGTCCTGGTAGATGATTATAGTCTGTATCAATTTTCCCTTGAAAATATCGCACAGATGCACCCAATAAGAAAGTGCAAGCATAGACTACTCCTAGCCACAATCCCTTTTGGGGAACAACTAAGGCAATTATTGTTAAGACTATTACTAAAAAAACTGACTCTAAAATATCGTGATAGAGTTGGGAATCTTGGTAAGCCTTGAGGGAAACTATCGATAAATCTCGGCGATATGCCGCATGATGTTTATTATGCCATTTAGCCAGCCAACTGACTTGGTGACACAAAGCATGGTAGCTATCTCTTAATATTTCAGCCAGTAACACAGAGAAGAACGACCAAGTCGCAAACTGCAAGCTAGTATTAACTAAAACCCAATCAATCTGCAACCTAGTCTCAACACCAGTCAAACTTTGAGCTAACGTTTTCATCATAATTGCGCTATCCTGCCTCCTTCAAGACCTCTACAAACAAATAACTATTTACTATCTCAGCCGACCATTCGCGTTCTAACTGTTTAGCTTCATCGACAATCACCATTGAACCATCTGCCCTCTTTTCCATGATTTTATATCTGTGTTCATTGTGATACTCTCCTGTTGATGTTACGGCAAATATTGTACCTGCTTCTAATTTGGATAGTGTCTGCGCCCTAAGAGTAATATCGACTACATCACTAGGCGCACTGTACGCACTTTCTCCTCCGGTATTAATTGCCTGAACTCGAATACAGTAACTTCCTGTATCCAGCGCAGGCCATTGTACGGTATTAGTAATCGTGATTATATCGCCCGAAAACGCAGCATTATTTTTGCTGTACTGCCATTTGTATTGATTTGCTTCAGTTACTGCTGCACATTCACCACTTAGGATTCCATTTCCCGATGAACGTGCGGTAACTTCTGTTGGTACATACGGTTTCTGTGCAGTAACTGCTGCAAGCCTTAAAGGTAGTACTAATGTTCTAACTTCTGCAATCAAATCTGGGAGATCTTTCCCTTCTATGACTTCAACCGAGCTGTAGGCTCCCCAGACATTCATTGAGGTAAAAACGTTCTGCAATAATCGACTGAAGGCATTAGATTCTTTCGGAGCCCCAGATGCGTTGATTTCTCGCATGTAAGAAGGCGCAAGACAGTAAGGCGTATTGTTATGTCCAGATGCGAAACATTTGGCCCCATTAGGACGCTCAAAATAGACCGTCTGACCGACCAGCCATAGCTTGGGATCAGAACCTGGTGGAAAATCGTTCTGAGTGATACCAGTCCACACCCAGCCGTCGTTTTCTGGATTTGCTCGCCAACCAATCCCCCAATTTGGCTCTAATATACCTGGTTGCAAAAGGTCTGTATAGCCGCATTCATTGAGGATTCTAAAGTTAGTGCCGTCCTTAATCTCAGGCATCCAACTATTGCCAATATGATCAACCTCATACCCAGCACAATTGGGTAAGATGTCGCCATCCTTGAAGCCAGTGCCTTCAAATAGTGGATCTTCTAGACTCGAATAAACGGCTTTTGTGGGTAAAGCAAAGTTATCAAATCGATTCGCATTGATGCGATAGTCAAATCCTTGGGAGGCATCATCATTCGTGTACATCACACCCCACAGCTTTGTTTCGGGGTATCGATTGTTTGGGTTCTCCGTAGGAGACTTCAGTAACAAATTATCGCGAGGCCGACAAGTTGATTCGATTGGATCGTTAATTAATGCAGTGTTGGGGTCGAACCATCTAACACTATTTTTGTAAACGCAATAGGTGCGATTGTTATCTTCATAGCGACCAAGCCAATAAGCAGTATTAGCCGAAAGCAGCACAAGATTTAAGCCGTTATTAACGGCGTTGAATACCTCGTTATACTGTTTTTTTGTCCAATACTCATCGTGACCAGAAGACAGGTGAACTTTAAATTGACGCAGATACACTTCGCCTTTTTCATGTACATCTTGATCAGTGCAGTAAGAAACGCGATACCCCATCCGCTCAAGCCAATATATTGTGCAAAGTTCCCATCGTTGAACATTATTGATCCCAGACCAGCTTCCAGTTGGCCTGTCTTTTGATACCTTGGGAGTGATTTTTTGGTAAAAACTAGAGTCACCGTAATTATTGTAGGCGGTATATGTATTGGTGTTAATTTTGACTAAAATATCACCAGCGATCGCATCATTGCGAACTACAAAAAATGCATAGTTCTCCGCCCCATCATTGCTGCCGCCAATGCAGGTCAACCGGATGTAGTAAACACCGGTAATAGCATCTGCGGGAACATTGTAACTATAAACTGTATTCCATTGACAGCGTTTGACTAACGGTGTAGTGATATTCGTGTCTGGAGCAGTTAGTGTTTCTGCGGAGGTTTGATTTGTAAACGGTACATTTGTGGTAGCAATGATTTTTCCACCTTGACCATAGTAATAGCCGACTCGAATAATCTCGATCCTGACGTTGCCAGGAATCTTAGCAGAGCCTTTGATATTAACTATTTCACCGACGTTGAGACTCTCTTTGTCGGTATAAGCCATTACCCGGTCATCCTGATATGAACTATTCACCAGGTAATTTGTGATGGCGCTATCAAGTTTAAAATTCTCCTTGAATGTCGGATAATTCTCGACATGCTCACGAACATTGACCGAAATATCTGCCCCAGTCGATTTCAATAAGACATCTACGTAATAGCTTGTAGATCTATAGGTCATGTTCGGAATGACACCATTCGGTTTGGGGTTGGCATCATCGAAAACTCCCATGATTGCTTGAGCAAAATCACCGATTGCGATCGGACTTTGATAAAAAAAGTTTCGTGCTGGGTAAGCCGACTGAAAAACCGTGGATACAACGTAATCACCAGGAGCTAGGACAATTTGATCGGCATCCTTGAGATCAATTTGATTCCAGCCTTGAACCAAAGTCAAAGTCACAATATCTGCGGCTTTAGCTGTCATTTTTAAGTCCCACAGCCATATAGTTTTTTGTGTTGAGACGGCAATTTCTTCGGCAGGCAACCACAACCGACAGCCACAGAACTTAGCTGGCTTAAGGACTCTAAATTGTAGACCTATTTGTAAGTAATTGTTGGTGACTTGAGCGTTTGTGACTACCGCCCCATTATTGATTGGTGTATCGACAGTGGGATCTGCCGTTGATAAAGGATTTGTTTCGGGGCCATCGGGGATACCACTGCCAGCAATAACGACTACCCGCTTGAAAGCTGGCTCCATTGGCTCCATATTGAAGAGAACATCAACCCAATAGTTGCTTGCTCGATAAGTATCTGTTGGGAAGCTATGTACTCCATATTTATAAACTCCATTCCCACCGCTTTCGTTATCTCTAAGAACCCGCAGCGGTGGAGTACTTAATCCAGAGGTAAAAGCATCATTCGTCGCTGCATAGTTCCCCACATCAGTGTGGTAGGACGCTACATAGGTGGTATTGGCAGTAATGGGTACTGGTGTAGGGAAGTTGACCTGCTGCCAGCCTGAAGCGGTTTCATTCGTAAAAGTTGCTATTGCCAGTTCTTGCCCTGTGCTAGTCCACAACGTTCCTGTATGAGTGCCGATGTTTGTACTACTTTTATAAAACCGAATCCCAGTAATGAAGCCATCCATCTCCGATTGGAATTTAACACCTAGTTCAACCGCCTGATTGTCACTTGATGGTTCAAGCACAGGATTAGTTGTTGAATCATCCCAAATACTGCAAGGAAAGGTAAGTAGTTTGCTCATAACTGTGATCTCTTCTTCAATAGGCTCAAGATTGTTGCTTAAAGAATAAAGTGGCCGCAAAAAACAATCTTACTTAGGAAGAAGCGTATTAGAGAGCCTGTAATGTGTTTTTGAGCGAAGCTCAACGTTCGCGTAGCGTCTGGTAGAGAAGTTATCGCCGCAAATTTTATATACAACAGAAAATTAAGTATTCCAGCTTGATTGGGGCAGACACTTTATCCTTTAAGTGACAATAGCGCTTATAAACCAGAAAAATCAAGCAACTTGCTCATCTTATGGTTACATTGACAATAGGCGATCGCCCCTGTGAAGACAAAATAAGTAATCATTATCTTTTATCCGACTTGAAGGATGCAGAAGGTTTTCTAAAAAAGTACCATGACAGTATAATAAACAGTTATTCCACGTTTTTGAGCTACATAGATTTTCAGTCGAGTGAGGTACAACAGATGTCTGAAAACCCTACATGGCAAAGTCTCTGCTGTACTTCATCCATATCGAAACCTCTGTATTAGTTTTTCAATTTTTTGGAGGAGAGGAAAATGAATAAGTTCACCTGTATCATTATTGCCGGGGTAGTATTATCAATTAGTGCGCCGGCCTTTGCTGAAAGTCGTGCGGTTAATATCAGTATTGGCAGTATTGGTGGTCCCTTAGATAATGCCGCTTTGCGAACAGTTCGCCAGG
>JBBSOP010000285.1:0-6692 GCA_038259655.1 Chroococcales cyanobacterium | reverse complement strand
TTCGTTTGACAACAACACCGTCAATAGGTGTGCAATGCAGTACACCCATTTGTAATTCTTTAGCGATCGCTGAAGTAGAGACAAAGGCAGCCCCTAAACCAGATTGTACGGCATTTTTAATTGCTTCTATGGAATTTAGTTCCATTTCAAATTTAAAACGCCTTGTATCAATTTCACAGCGTGTTAGCACCTGATCAATTACTTTGCGGATAGTTGATTGGGAATCTAGAGCAATGAATTGTAGTTTATAAAGATCTTCTTTTTGAATTGTTTCAAGTTTGGCAAAGGGATGAAAAACTGGCAAAATTAGGGCTAATTCGTCCTCAGCATAAGGAAGTATTTCTAAAGATTCTGCTAATTCACCGGGAATTTCCCCACCAATAATTGCCAGATCAACTTGTCCATTAGACACGCTCCAAGCAGTCCGTCGAGTTGAGTGGACATGCAATTGTACTGCCACATCTGGGTATTTTTGCCTGAACATGCCGATCATTTTGGGCAAAAGGTAAGTCCCGGTGGTTTGAGAAGCGCCGACAATCAAAGTACCACCTTGGAGATTTTGTAAATCCTCGATCGCTCGGCATGTTTCTTGACACAGACTGAGAATTTTTTCACCGTAGCTTAAAAGTAAATGCCCGGCTTCGGTTAATTGTGCGCGTCGTCCTCCACGGTCGAATAAAGGGACATCCAACTGCCGTTCGAGATTTTGGACTTGTAAACTCACGGCAGGTTGTGAAACGTAAAGGCTATCAGCGGCGCGCTTGAAGCTTCCTTCTGCGGCGATCGCTTTGAGAATACGTAATTGGTCTAAAGTGAAAGGAAGGTCAGACATAAGGCTCAACCCACAAACTTTGAAAGGAGCAGCTTTGGCAACAAATCAAATTCACAACTTTCTAGTGTGGCGTGATTCGTTACATTTTAAACTCAGAGGTGTGACTCGAAAAAGACAGTACCACAACATTTTGACTAAACTCTCCTTTTGAATACTTTGTGGTATTGGTTGTACTAAGTTAAGTTTTATTTAAATTACTTCATCCATGTATTATGATGCTAAATCCTTGGTTTACTCCCAGTCATTTTGTCATGCTGGGGTTACTATTAGCTTTTGCGATCGCCCACAGTGGGGGGGCTGCCTTGCGTCCTTGGGCAGAGAAGCACATAGGGCCAAGGCTTTATCGCATTTTCTTTGCATTAGTTAGTTTACCGTTGGCTGTGGTATTAATAATTTACTTTTTTAATCATCGTTATGATGGCTTGCAACTTTGGCAAGTGCAGGGTGTACCGGGAGTGCAGGCATTCGTTTGGGTATTATCAGCAATTTCTTTTTTATTTTTGTATCCTGCCACCTTCAATCTACTAGAAATTGCTGCCATTCAAAAGCCCCAAGTCCACCTCTATGAAACAGGAATTATTCGTATTACTCGTCATCCTCAGATGGTGGGGCAAATTATGTGGTGTATTGCTCATACCCTGTGGTTAGGTACTAGCTTTACCTTGGTGACTTCTTTCGGGTTAGTGTTACATCACTTGTTTGGGGTTTGGCATGGCGATCGCCGTTTAGCCCACCGCTATGGAGAAGCCTTTAAAATAGTTCAACAGCGCACGTCAATAATTCCCTTTCAAGCAATGATCGACGGTCGTCAATCTCTCAAATGGCAGGAATTTATCCGCCCTGCTTATTTAGGAGTTGCTATTTTTATAGCTTTGCTTTGGTGGGCACATCCTCTGTTACTTGTGGCAACGAGTAAGGTAAGATGGTAATTCAAGACGATCCCCACTAACAAAAAAAGACTCACTAAATGAAAATTTCTGCTTATCAATTGCTACTAAATCTAATGTAGGATGAATTGAAACAGCTGTTAGTGAGGGTGCGCTCAGTCAGTTTTTTATTTCCATACTTGTATCTCGCTGACCAATTGCCTGAGCTAGAGAGTGAATGGCACAGCAGTCTAAGTTTTTTCTCTAGCAATGTTAGTCAGGAGCAGAAAAACAAAGCAGCCGCCAAGGAAGTCATATCGGCTTTTTGACAAAGCCGAAATCAATCTTGTAAGAGTTGCACCCATAGTCTTTGCTCTGAAGCTTCTATAGGCGCTGACCTGCTTGCAAACTTCTCTTGCTGATAGCTAGTTTAATATTAAAACCCTATAATTCTTAGAGGCGTCATGGTGTTGTCGGTTAGTGAGCGGACATTTACTCAAGAAGTTTTAGAATCTCCAGTTCCTGTTTTAGTAAATTTTGAAGCACCTTGGTGTGGCTTATGTCGCATTATCCACCCACTGTTGTTGCAATTTAAAGCTCAGTGTGGTGAACAAATTAAATTAGTTGCGGTTAACGCTGATGATAATTTCAAACTTGCTAATACTTATCGACTAAAATCACTACCAACTTTACTGTTGGTTGACAATGGCATAGTCCAACGTCGCTTAGAAGGGTTTCGTGGTAGAGAAGATTTGCGTCTAGCTTTAGAAGAAATAAAACTTACCTACATCAACCGTTCTAAAATATACAATAGCTCCAACACAGCAGACTTAGAATATCGCTCTGCATGAAGTAAGATAATAGTCAATAGTCAAAAGTGAAAAGTAACAATTTTTGACTTTTGCCTTGAAAATTAAACTTCGTGTAGTGGGCAGCAAATATAAAACCATGCTTAATTACCCCACCCAAAGCTCATTGGGTGGGGTATTTTATCCTCAAGGGTGTGTGTCACAATTATTAACAGTTACGCCTCGGACAGTTGCCTGTGGCAAAAACCGTCCGCAGGACTGTCCTAACTTAGTCAAGAATTCTAAAAATAAGCGTCAGTGATGGAAGTAATCTATGAATATGCTTGGTTGATTCCGGTATTGCCTCTTGTAGGAGCAATGCTGGTCGGCCTAGGATTAATTTCGGTAAATCAGGTGACAAACCGTCTGCGGCAACTTAACGCTGTAGTTATCATCTCCCTGATGGGAGCAGCAATGGCGTTGTCGTTGGCCTTGCTGTGGAGTCAAATTCAAGGACATCCAACTTATCTTCGCACCCTTGAATGGGCAGCAGCAGGTAATTTTCACCTGAGAATGGGCTACACTATCGACCATCTCACAGCCTTAATGCTGGTGATTGTGACAACGGTAGCTCTATTAGTGATGATCTACACTGATGGCTACATGGCTCATGACCCAGGCTATGTCAGGTTTTACGCCTATCTGAGTTTGTTTGGTTCTTCGATGTTGGGTCTTGTGGTTAGCCCCAACCTAGTGCAGATTTATATCTTCTGGGAACTAGTCGGCATGTGTTCTTACTTGCTGGTTGGCTTCTGGTACGATCGCAAATCAGCAGCAGATGCCTGTCAAAAAGCATTTGTGACCAACCGTGTGGGTGACTTTGGTCTTCTACTCGGCATTTTGGGGTTATTCTGGGCAACAGGAAGCTTCGATTTTAATGTGATGGGCGATCGCCTCGCCCAACTTGTAGAATCAGGTTCTATAAGCAACTTTCTGGCTATCCTGTTGGCAATTTTGGTTTTCCTCGGCCCAGTTGCTAAATCTGCCCAATTCCCGCTACATGTCTGGCTACCAGACGCAATGGAAGGCCCCACACCCATTTCTGCCCTGATTCACGCGGCAACAATGGTGGCAGCAGGGGTTTTCCTGATTGCCCGGATGTACCCAGTTTTTGAACACGTTCCCGCAGCCATGACCGTTATTGCCTTTACTGGGGCATTTACGGCATTTTTGGGGGCAAGCATTGCGATTACCCAAAACGACATCAAAAAGGGTCTTGCATACTCCACCATCTCCCAATTAGGTTACATGGTGATGGCGATGGGGCTAGGCTCATACAGTGCAGGATTATTCCACCTCATGACCCACGCCTATTTCAAGGCGATGCTGTTCTTAGATTCCGGTTCTGTAATTCACGGTATGGAAGGAGTCGTTGGTCACGACCCCGCCCTAGCCCAAGATATGCGGTTGATGGGAGGACTGCGAAAGTATATGCCCATCACCGGGATTACCTTTTTGATTGGTTGCTTGGCAATTTCTGGTGTTCCACCTTTTGCTGGTTTCTGGTCAAAAGATGAAATTTTGGGTCAGGCTTTTGAGGTTAATCCATTTTTGTGGTTGATTGGCTGGTTAACTGCTGGGATTACTGCTTTTTACATGTTTAGAATGTACTTCATGACATTTGAAGGCAAATTCCGGGGTAATGACGAGAAAATCAAGGACAAACTCAAAAAAGCTGCCGCGACAATAATTCTAGAATCAGAATCAGCAGAATTAGCTCCTAATTTTGGCCCTGGGGCAATGAAACAGGGCGAATTGGCTGCTACTGGTGATCATCATGACTCTCACGGGCATCATAGCGATTCTCCTCACGAATCACCGTGGACGATGACTTTGCCGTTGGCACTGTTAGCTGTGCCTTCAATTTTGATTGGTTTAACAGGCACACCCTACGCTAATTATTTCGAGGAGTTTATTTTTCCTCCTAGCGAAACCCTGACTGAAGTTCTAGAAAAAGCTGCTGAGTTTAACCCGACGGAATTTTATGTCATGGCGGGGGCTTCGGTTGGTATTTCCTTGATTGGGATTACCTTGGCTTCGTTGATGTATTTGCAGCGTAAAATTGATCCAGCTGCGATCGCATCTCAAATCAAACCACTTTATGAGCTATCCCTAAACAAGTGGTACTTTGATGACATTTACCATCGCGTTTTTGTTGTCGGTTTGCGTCGCATCGCTAGACAAGTGATGGAAGTTGACTTCCGTGTTGTCGATGGTGCAGTTAATCTCACAGGTTTTTTCACCCTTGTTAGTGGTGAAGGTCTGAAATACCTAGAAAATGGTCGCGCTCAATTCTATGCCTTGATTGTATTTGGGGCTGTTTTGGGCTTAGTGATTGTTTTTGGTGTTACCTGATTTTAATAGGGGTGGGCGATCGTCCGCCCCTAAGTTTTTTAAGAGTCTAATTTAGACTCTTTTTTTAGCTGATAGTACAGTCTCCTAAAGTACTCAAAAACCTCCTAGTTTAGAAAAAGGCAGCGAATAGGCAAATGATTAAGCTGAAGTTCTGGCACTTCCAAAAGATGCTCAAGTGATTTTATTGGCAAGATTATTTGAACGATTGTGTCAAGAAAGTGAAATAGATCAAGAAATCGCAGCTAGTTGGGCTGAAGAGGCTGAAAAACGTGATGAAGCTATGAACACCAATTAAATTACTAGTATTCCTGCTGAAGAAGTGTTTCGACGAGTTCGCGCATCTTTACAATGACAAGAATTGTATTTTATCCATTGGCAGAGCAAGAGTGGCAAAATTAACCTTGTTCTTGGTAATAACGAGCTAAAAAACTTTGGATCAGGGCAGAAGATGCACGAAAGGTGGTTAATTGCAATTTAGCAATGGCGTTAGGAAAATCAATTATATCTTGGGTTCCTGCACGATAAAGAACACCGAGTAAGCCTGTGATATTAAGACCTTGTGCGATCGCTGCTTGTCGAGCATCCATATCATCTAAGATAATTAAGGCGGCGTTGAGTTGGACAGCCAGAGAAATGGTTTCTTGCTCACCTATACCAAGTTTGCTAGATAAGTTGGGTAATAGAGGCGTGGTAGTTTGAATCTCTAACCAGCTTGGAGGTTGGGCAATCCAGTTTTGAACTTGGATGTAAGAACCTTCGGCAAGAAGTTCTGTGCAGACGGCATTGGGGATGGTGATGCGACCGAAAAGTTGAGGCAGAATTTCAACACAATCAATCAAGATTAGATAGCACAAAGGTGAAGTATCGCAAACAACTATCATTGCTGAGTAATTGCTTGGTCAATAGCTTGCAAGTCTTGCTCTAAGTCAGCTACGGTGTAGGGTAGGCAAGCTTCATAGGCTTTAAGAAAAGCATCGGTAGCAAGTCGAGAAGAAAGATTTAACAGACGTTGAACTTGAGCAGTAGAAATTTGCCGATGGCGATAAGCTTCAACCACCAGCGATTCTAAGGCGCGGCGAGAAAGTTGGTCAGGGGTATTAGCGAGTTGATGGGCAATGTCATCGGGTATTTCGATGGTAATTTGCATTTGCGGTGTCCTTTGATGGATGTATGATGCTTTTTTTTAAGAATAACTGAGCAGCATCATACATTTTTAGCAATGCTCCGGTTGGGCTAGGCGTAGACGCGGAAGCGGCTTGTCGTAGACATCGCTTCTCAAATTAAACCACTGTACGAACTATTCCTCAATATCTTTTACATCATCTGGCGGTTCAAAAATAATCTCAAAAGTTCCGTTAGGAATAGTTCGCCGCAAAAATCTTAAATGATCTTCTGCGTCTTGGCGGTCAAACGATCCTCCTGCGGCGGGCTAGGAAGGCAGCCTACCGTGCGCTCCGGCGGGCGCAAGGCGGAACGATATTAACCAGATGGCAGATCTGGCGCTTGGTTGTCGGGGGATCCCGCACTAGGTTGTAGATCATAACGTTAAAAAATGTTAATCTTTAGTGCATTTGAGGGGTACTCATAATGTCCGACGGTCGTGAGACCGCCGTGATTATCGGAGCCGGTCCTGCCGGTCTCACTGCGGCGTATGAATTGCAAAAAAAATCCGACGATGTGCGGCCGGTCCTTTTCGAGGCAGGCAGTATCGTGGGCGGCATCAGCAGGACGGAGAGCTACAAGGGAAATCGGTTCGACATCGGCGGCCACCGCTTCTTCACCAAGGTCCCC
>JBBSOP010000284.1:0-6725 GCA_038259655.1 Chroococcales cyanobacterium | reverse complement strand
GAAAGGCAAAGCTGTAACGCCAAAGAATATAGGCGACAGACATCGGTACAGTCCAGCGACCAATTCCTTCGCGGACTACAACTGCGGCTAAACCCGGTGCTGTACCTTGCTCGTTGACAACCCGTACACCAAAGCGACGTTTAGGAATGGTACTACCAGTTTTAGCTAGTAAATATAATTGCCACCATGAGAGCGTCAAGGGTGCTAACAAAGCTATTGTCCATAAATAATTAGTCGGACTTGCTACGTTACGAATGCCATCGCTAACAGGTAGAGCCAAGGGACGAGCGATCGCTCTTTCTGTGACTACTAGCAAGGGGTTGAGGGGTACACGGTTTACATCACTTCTAGAATTGATATAAGCACCAATTCCAAAGGGAACCAAGCCACTGACAATCACTAATGTAATTTCAGCTGTCCAAGCAGCAAAGCGCCTAGTTACTAACGGCAGTGCATTGGCTGTTTCTGATGTTTTTGACAAGCTAGATTTATCACTACTTCTCCTCACAATTGGAGTCGCCATCGTATAATTTCCTTTGAGTTTATTTTTTGCGCCGTTTCCGGCGCAGTTAACATAGACTATTGCTTATTGCGAAAGCTACCAGACACGAAAAATTTGTATCCAAGATACACTAACCCTGCTAGAACTGCCAGACTAATTGCCGATGCAACAAGTTTCAGCGTGGTTTGGACTATTGCCAAACCCAACAGTACCGCCACACCCACAAAGATCACCTGACTGATTTTAGACAAGTTGTTAAACCACAGTTGCGATCGCTTTAAGTGCAATTTGAAGTCAAAGAAACTAGACTCAGATATATTTTTCGGTTCTTGTGGTTGTCTAACTTCGCCAGGGGAGGAATTAATCTCTGCCTCTAACTTTTGTAGGCGGCGTTGCAAGTCTTCTTCAGGTTGAGGATTCATCAGTTTTTTCTACCTCAGCTAGGATGCCTATTCAACAACAGACCAACCAAATCTGATATTTGGCGGTTGTGTCTGTGATTTTAGCTAATGTCTGGATTAGAAGACCCTAATCCAAAGAAAAAATCATGAGATTAAGGGCTAGAGCGCTTGTTCTGATTTATATGAGCGCTGTTTCATCCTAATTTCATTTCTCAATGACAAAGTAGGAGATGTGTACTTTTATTTGCTCATTAATATCAATACGCGATCGCAATTCCTGACTTGCAGTATTTAAGGACATTTGAAGCACGATGCTTAACTCTGTGCGTTCCCAACCTCCTACATTAATTCGTTACTTTTCTAGTACACTAGCAAGCTTGCTTTTACTGACAACTCCTGCGGTTGTTCTGGCACATGCTGGACACGGAGACGAATTTAATCAAGGAAATCAAGCTACTAGTACTACCGACTCAATTCAAGTTGATGCCGAGACAGCCAAACGGCTAGAAATTAAAGTCGAGCCAGTCAAGCTTCAGCAGCTAGCTGTAGGGATTAAAACCACTGGACAAATTGAAACTTTACCTAGCCAAAAAGCGGAAGTAACTACTCCCATTTCTGGGGCAAAAGTAGTTGAATTGCTAGTAGAACCTGCTGCAAATGTGACAAAAGGTCAACCTGTTGCCGTTGTCACCAGCCCTGATTTAGTGACATTGCGTGTTGAATCACAAGAAAAATTAGCACAAGCTCAAGCCGATTTACAACAAGCCCAAGCTGACTTAAGACTGGCTCAACAAAATTACCAAAGATATCAACAAATAGCCGCCTCTGAAATTGTCCAAGCACAGAGTCAAGTTGACTTCGCTCAAGAAAAATACGACAAAGACAAACAATTAGCTGATGCTGGCGCTTTACCCCGTCGCAATGCCTTGGAATCGCAAACTCAGCTAGCACAAGCAAAATCCGAACTTACCAAAGCCAAGAGTCGTCGAGATGTGATTGAGGCAGAAAATCAACTTAAACGCGCTCAAGCATCAGTTCAGTTAGCAAAGTCAAATATTAATCGTAGTAATACTAGTTATCAAACTCGGCTCCAACAATTGGGTAACAGCGGTAATGCTAAGGGGCTGGTGACGGTGACTGCTCCAATTACTGGTAAAGTTGCAGACAGGGAAGTAACAATCGGTCAAACATTCCAGGATGCTGGTGGCAAACTGATGACGATTGTTAATGATAGTCGGGTATTTGCCACAGCTAATATTTATGAAAAAGATTTAGGTAAAGTCGGAACAGGTCAACGGGTAAGTGTCAAAGTTGCTGCTGTACCTAACCGTATTTTTACTGGAAAAATTGCCGTAATTGGCTCTGTAGTGGAAGGTGAAACGCGGGTAGTACCTGTAAAAGCCGAAATAAATAACCCAGGCGGAGTCCTCAAACCGGGGATGTTTGCAGAACTAGAAGTTTCAACAGACCAAACCTCAGCACCTAGCTTGGCTATTCCCACTTCAGCCATAGTTGATATGAATGGTAAAAAACAGGTTTACGTACAAAATGGTAATGCTTACCAACCTGTTGAGGTGACTTTAGGACAAACTTCTGGTGACATCGTTGCAGTCAAGACTGGTTTATTTGCAGGAGACTTAATAGTTACTCAGCGTGCTACTCAGTTGTATGCTCAATCTCTGCGAGGAGGTAGCAAACCAAAACAAGATGAAGCTAGAGAAAATCCTGCACAGACAACGACAGAGACTAAAACACCATTACCAGTACCACTATGGCTTTTGGGAGTTGGGGGAGTAGCTGCAACTGCTTCTTTAGCCTTTATAGCTGGCGCTTTCTGGAATAATCGGCACAACAAATCACAGCAGCTAGCAGTATTAGGCAGTTCATCAGATTTAGAAGATTATCACAATAACTCTAAATCCCCAGCTTTATCTAGTTCGATTATAAATGAGCATGAAGATCCTCACTATCCAAAATCTTAGTTATAGCGGTTTTTAGATAAATGAACTACATCTTTATTTTTCTCACGCAGAGGCGCAGAGGCGCAGAGAGTAAGAGATGAGAATAATATAGGACTTACGAAAGAACTCTCTGAAACCCTCTTAACTTCGTGTCCTCTGCGTCCTTTGCGGTAGCCTACGGCAAGCCCTTCGGTCTACGTTTTTCCATAATTTTGCGTAAGTCCTGTAATAGATTTTTAAATTTCATACTCGAATTTAGCAATGCCTTTAAATTAAATTATGTTAAACGCTATTCTCAAGTGGTCAATTATCCAACGCTGGATAGTGGTGATGGGAGCAATTATTGTTACTTTTTTGGGTGTGTATAATCTTACCCAGATGCCTTTAGATGTCTTTCCTGATTTTGCCCCACCTCAAGTAGAAATTCAAACCGAAGCTCCAGGACTCGCTCCTGAAGAAGTCGAATCTTTAATTACTTTGCCAATTGAAAGCGCAGTCAATGGTACACCAGGAGTAGAAACTGTGCGTTCTGCTTCGGCGGTTGGTATTTCTGTAGTAAAAGTGATTTTTAACTGGGGTACTGATGTTTATCAAGCCCGCCAGTTAGTAACAGAACGATTGCAACAAGCGCTGCAAAAACTACCAGAAGGCGTGGAGAATCCACAAATTTCTCCCATATCTTCTCCAATTGGTACAGTTCTAGAATATGCTTTAACTACTGAAACAACTCCCATGATGGAAGTGCGGCGTTTGGTTGACCGAGATATTACCAACCGACTGCTAGCTGTACCGGGTGTTTCTCAGGTGATTGCTTATGGTGGTGATGTCCGCCAATATCAGGTTTTAGTTGATCCAGCGAAGCTAAAAGCTTTTAATGTCACTCTAGAAGAAGTAACAGCAGCAGCCAAAGGCGCAAATGTCAATGCTGCGGGTGGTTTTTTAATTAATCCTGATCAAGAAATAGTTATTCGTGGATTAGGACGCATAGAGTCAATTGAGCAATTGGGAAATTCGGCGATCGCAGCTCGCAATGGTAGTCCTATTTTACTAAAAGATGTGGCTGATGTGCGAATTGGTGCAGCCCTTAAGCGTGGAGACGGCAGTTTAAATGGTCAAGCTGCGATCGCAGTGATGGTGAATAAGCAACCCCAATATGATACACCGACTGTCACCAAAGCCATTGAAAAGGCAATGGAGGAAGTCAAAGCTGGTTTACCCAAAGATGTCAAAGTTATCGAAACCTTCCGCCAAAATAATTTTATCGATGCAGCAATTGAAAATGTTACCAGTTCTCTACGCGACGGTATCATCATTGTTTCGATTATCCTGCTGCTATTTTTAATGAACTGGCGCACCGCCGTTATTACCCTTAGCGCCATTCCTTTATCAGTTTTGATTGGGATGATGATTTTGAGCTTGTTTGGTCAAGGTATCAATACTATGACATTGGGAGGTTTAGCTGTAGCAATTGGTTCGGTAGTGGATGATTCTATCGTCGATATGGAAAATGCCTACCGTGGTTTGCGAAAAAATCAGCTAGCAGGAACTCCTGTGCATCCTTTTGAAGTGGTTTACGATACCTCCGTAGAAGTAAGAACCAGCGTTATTTTTTCTACTGTAATTATTGCCGTTGTCTTTGCGCCGATTTTCTTTCTTACAGGGGTGGAAGGGCGGATATTTGCACCGATGGGGATTGCTTACTTGGTGTCAATTTTCGCTTCTACTTTGGTAGCAATGACTCTTTCTCCAGCTTTGTGTGCGATTTTATTAGCAAATCGATCGCTACCAACAGATGATACTTGGGTAAGTGCTTTATCACAGCGACTTTATCGACCAATTCTGAATTTTTCGATGCGTTTCCCCACAATTATTTTAGCGATCGCCGGAGCATCTTTAGTTGCATCTTTGGTTGTTTTCCCCAGTTTAGGACGAGTATTTTTACCTGAGTTCCAAGAACCATCTTTAGTAAACGCAGTCCTGCTTTATCCAGGTAGTTCTTTAGCAGCAACCAATCAAGTTGGATTCGCTATGCAGGAGGCTCTCAAAAATGATCAGCGATTTAAGACAGTACAGTTACGGGCTGGACGCGCCCCTGGTGATGCAGATGCAGGGGGAGTTAATTTAGGACATTTAGATATAGAACTAAGTGCAGAAGGATTAAAAGACAGAGAAGGAAGTATTGAGAAGCTACGAGCCGAATTTGCCAAAATACCGGGAATTGCCCCAAATATCGGCGGTTTTATTTCTCACCGCATGGATGAGGTATTATCAGGTGTAAGAAGTGCGATCGCTATTAAAATTTTCGGCCCCGATTTAGAAGAATTACGCCGTTTGGGTTCCCAAGTTGAAGCGGCGGTAAGTAATATTCCCGGACTCGTAGATTTACAACTCGAACCCCAAGTGCCGGTTAAACAATTGCAAATTCAATTTAACCGCGAAGCAGCAGCTCGTTACGGTTTAACTGTAGGTAATCTGACTGAGATGGTAGAAACTGCTCTCAATGGACGAGTAGTATCTCAAGTTCTCCAAGACCAACAACTGTTTGACTTGGTGGTTTGGTTACAGCCAGAAGCTCGGAATAATTTAGATATTATCCGTAATTTATTAGTAGATACTCCTATAGGTCAAAAAATTCCTCTCGCGCAAGTCGCCAGCATAGACTACGGAACTGGTCCCAATACAATTAACCGCGAAAATGTTTCTCGTCTCATTGTTGTGTCTGCAAACGTATCAGGTAGAGATTTAGGTTCTGTAATAGATGACATTCAAGCTCAAGTCAAAAACTCAGTACAATTGCCCACAGGCTACTTTATTCAATACGGCGGTCAGTTTGAATCAGAACAACGAGCCACTCAGAATTTACTAGTATTTGGAGGACTGGCAATTGTTGTTATTGGTATATTAATGTACTTTGCCGTTAAGTCTATTGCCGCAATGTTGATGATTATGATTAACTTACCTTTAGCAGTTGTTGGGGGGATATTTTCGATTGCTTTAGGAGGCGGGATAATTTCTGTAGCTTCCTTGGTAGGATTTATTACCTTATTTGGAGTCGCAACACGCAACGGCTTACTACTGGTAGATAATTACAACAATAAGTTAGCAGAGGGAATGACTTTACGAGAAGTCATTTTCCAGGGGTCAATGGAACGCTTAGTAGCAATTTTAATGACAGCTTTAACCTCCGCTTTGGGAATGGTTCCTTTAGTAATTGGTACAGGTGCAGGTAAGGAAATTTTGCAACCTTTGGCGGTGGTAGTATTAGGAGGATTGTTTACATCTACTGCCTTAACATTATTAGTTTTACCTGCTTTATACGCTAAATTCGGCAAGTTGTTAATACCAAAACAAATGTCAAATGTTGAACAAGAAAAAGAAGTTGGAGCAGTATTGAAATGGTAAAAAAATCAGTGCATGGTAAAAAATTCTTCAGCTACCGTAGGATGAATCCCAATAGTTGAGTCAAAATCTTTTTTAGTAACACCTGCTTTCATTAGTCACCTTTGAGATTAGTCCGTTCATAATCCCCGCTAGCTTAACGGCAATATGATTACTACCTACAATTGCCAAATGATCCGCCTGCTGATCAAGTGTGAGTAATTCGCGGCTGGTAATTGCATATTCAATTCCTGGGATATCTAGCTTGATAGCTTCTCCACCAACTGCCAACAATATTTTTTCAGCAGTGTATTGGCGTTCTCCGAAGGAGCAAGCGAAGCTATCGCCAAGGTCTATAGTATGAGCATCTATTAATCGGGCATTTCCTGTTAATAGTGCTGATTAGCTTAGGCCTTCACAACGAAAACCTGCTTATTTACTGCACTGCTTCTCTAATCTGACGCTCCATATCTGGGGTTATTT
>JBBSOP010000283.1:0-6758 GCA_038259655.1 Chroococcales cyanobacterium | reverse complement strand
TGTTTGTTCATTCTTGAGAATGATGCCAGGAAAACCCAAATTGATTACTACTTCTTCTGGTGATGAGACATTCTGCCATAATACCCAACGACTACCCTGTGGTAATTCAGAAAGTGTTGAGGGATTTTGAGTTAACCAAATTACAGGATAGCTCCCAGACTCGATGATACTATTATCTTCTGGGAACATAGTTGCTGCTAGCGTTTCTAAAACACCACAATCGCCTTTGACTAATCCTGTCGATGCTGTCCACAGTTGAACCTGTAGCTGTTGTTGATGTGCATAAAAGTACAGAGATGCTGCGGCAATTACTGCTTGTTCAAAGTTTTCTGCTTGCCAACTACCAGCACTATCAAGGGCAATAATTATTTCCTGTCCGCCCGTGATCATTTCTAATTCTCGTACTCGCAATTCGCCATAGCGGGCGCTAGTACGCCAGTGAATCAGACGAGTGGGGTCTCCGATGCGGTAAGGACGTAGCGATCGCACTAATCCTGTGGTTGCTGTCTGCAATGGTCTACCACGAGGATCGCCCCTTTTACTTTCTTCTTGTCCCATCTCATCAACTAAAGGACATGTAGCCAGAGGTAAAACAGGAGGATAAACGATCGCGATCGCCGCGCAATCACGCTGACGACGAGACCAAAACAATCCCAAAGGCGCACCACTCACCAGTTCAACTGTACCCCAGCGATAAATACCTCGATGTTGGGTAGGGTGATAATATACCCAACGGTAACTACCTTGGCTAAGTATTACTTCTATTGCCGTCTGTACTGGTTTACCCAAAACAAAAGGCAGGATATCTTCAACTTGTAGTAAGCTTACTGGTTGATTTTTGGAATTGTGGATTTCTAATTCGACTGTCAAGTCATCTCCTGCTGATACAGGGGATATAGGATGGCGGGTAATGGATAGACCAACAAGCGATCGCGGTGGTAAAATTGCGGCTATTACTAGCAAGGCAAAACTCACGCCACTAATTGCATACAACCATCCAGCCATTGTATTAATAGCTGCCCCGAAAAAACAAATAGCAATGCCAGCGAGTACCCAACCAGTGTATGCAGGAGTGCTTGCACGGATTTCTAACCAGTTAGTAATGGGTTTAGTGATTTTCATGTTTCTTTTTTAACCCAACACTGGTTAAAATTCACAGTGTCTCAGAGTCAGGCGATCGCAATTGCGTTCAACAAATATTAATTCAAGGCTTCACTGTCGTTGAAATGACTCATAACAGTAAACCGAGTTTCGACACTATTAACCCGCAGATCCCTAATTGAAGATAATAAAATATCCAGAGTCAAAAGAAATTGCATTGACTCTGGACTATTAAATATTGATTCTGTTCTTGTTCTAACAGTACTGCGATACATCTTCGCCGCATTCATCGGCTAGATAGCACAGCGCTCGAAAACGTAAACCAACCACTTCTTCATATAAGGGATTGAGTTTGCACATGGGTGGAATGTGAAATAGGGTTTTCCCAAATAATTTGACATCACGCTCAAAGGGACATTGAGCAGGAATCAACTTGCATAAGCGGTGAGCTAGTTTGCGATCGCCAACTTGAATGCTGTCTAAGCGCTGCCGCAGGGGCTGGAGAATATTATAGTAAGCCTGAGAAACTGAACCTTGCCGCTGGTTTGCATGAGTGTTACTAGCTTCGGCTGGATTTATGGAGACCCAGCTGGCAAGAAAAATTTTTTTTGTGGTATTATCGAATACCTTCATGGTTAATCCTCTGTGTTATTGAGGGGTATTCACCTTTCCGATGAATATATACAACGTGGCAACTACCTTTACCGGAAGAATAGTGTTCTAACTGAGATAGAATCTAAATGTTTAAGCAGCCACTTAAGTCAGAACTTATTTATTACTACGTCAAGTTAATCGCAATTTCCTCGGAATCGGTAGTGTAAAAATACGATCTTGTTCATAACTTGATGTAGTTTAAATTTTAATAAAGAAATCTACCTATAGTTATATTTTAATGTAACATACACAAAACTTAATTAGATAGTTTTCTACGAGTGATTCTAACGGGAATAAATATCAAAAAAATCAGTATTTTTACTCGAAAAATCAAAGCATAGTAAATAATTTTTAGACATTAGATTCAGTAATAGCGGAGTCAATAAATTGAGCGTCCTTCAATTTGCAAGCTATAGCGTTTTAGGACTGACTTACTTGGGATTAGCATTGGGCTACATTCCTGGTTTACGAATGAACCGTGCCAGCATTGCTTTAGTTGGTTCTGCTTTTTTAATTGCTTTGGGTGCGCTGAATTTACAAGAAGCATGGCAGGCAATTGATGCCAACACCATTGTATTTCTGTTGAGCATGATGGTAGTTAACGCCAACCTATCTTATGCAGGGTTTTTTTGGCGATCGCTTTCTTTGTTGTTAAGTTTTACCCGCAGTCCTTTGGGTTTATTAATTGCCTTAACCTTTGGTAGTGGTATTCTTTCTGCTTTTTTTCTCAATGACACTATCGCGCTAGTTTTTACACCTTTAACTTTGAACTTGGCTCAAACTTTAGGTTTAAATCCGATTCCCTACTTGCTGGCGATCGCAGGGGCCACGAATATTGGCTCAGTAGCAACTTTGAGTGGTAATCCCCAAAACATTCTAATTGGTTCGTTTTCTGGTATATCTTATCTAGATTTCTTGCGTGTATTAGCTCCCGTTGCCATCACTGGTTTGATAGTTCAGATAGGACTGCTGTGGCTACTGTACCCAGATGTCCGTTCAAATCAACCGTGCCAAATTTTACCAACTGGCAACCAACGAATTTTCAAACCTTTGTTTCATAAAAGTTTAGTTATCACCACTGGGTTGCTGATTGCCTTTGCTGTCGGCTTACCCCTAGCGAAGTCTGCTTTAGTCGCCGCTAGTTTGTTACTAATCACTCGGCGAATTAAACCACAACGCATTCTCAAAAAAGTGGATTGGAATCTCTTGGTGATGTTTTCCGGGCTGTTTATCTTGACAAAAGTCACACAAAAATTAAATTTACTCCAGGTATTTACCCATGTAATTAACTCTGCTGCGAGTTTTTTGGGTGTAACTGTTGTTTTATCTAACTTAATTTCTAATGTACCTGCGGTACTTTTACTGCATCCCTTGATTTCTCAAGATGATACTCAGTATTGGCTATTACTAGCAGCAGGTTCAACTCTGGCGGGTAATTTGACTTTATTTGGTTCAGTTGCCAACCTAATTGTTGTAGAAGCTGCTGCTGATTTAGGCTACAAGCTAAGTTTTATAGAGCATCTGCGCTTTGGAGCGCCACTAACTTTGTCTACTATTGTTTTAGTATATCTCTGGGTTTATTGAGGGTATGTGCCTTTCAGTTTTGAACTAAGCTGAAAACACCTGCTGGGCTGTCAGGGTTAGTTCTACGAATGTTTGAGAAATAATCTGCTGGTTTTCAATAAATACAGTTTGCTTATAACTACTATTGTCTAGCAAACACACTGTCACCTGATTTTTTAAGGGGTCAACAATCCAATACTCGACCACACCAATAGTTGCATATTCAGAAGTTTTTTGGTTATAGTCCCGGTCAACAGATTCAGGACTTACCACCTCAACTAAGAGGGGTGGAGCAGTTTTGAGGATAGCCGAAGTACTCTCAATACTTTGTGCTTGTTGGTTAGTAATCACGCAAATATCAGGCCGCCTGAGTTGTTTATTAGTCAGCACCTCTGTACCATTAGGACGTGGTTGTAAAGACAGTCCCATTCTTTGGATTTCTAAAAAGAAGTGAACTAAGAGTAGAGTGATAATTGCCTCATGCTTGCCAGTACCAGGAGGCATTTCTACGAGTATCCCATCTTCAAGTTGATAGCGCTTATCTGTGCCATCATCAAAATTTATATACTCCTCCAGAGTACTAATTTTTATTGGTGCTTTAGTCATAGCGATCGCCTCCAATAACTATAAGCAAATATAAACGGTTGCGGTTTCTATAACCCATGATCACAAACTAAATTTCACGCAGAGGCGCTGGGCCTCTGCGTGAGATTCTGATCTTAAATTCCCTAAGATGCTACCTGAGCAGCAGTCCGAGTCCGCCGTCTTCTACCATCGGCAACTTTCACCGGCGGTTCATCAGGAATTTGCATCAACAAAGTCACAGATGGTTGACATTGCAATTCTCGACGAATAGAGCGTTGTAATTCTCTCTCTAAAGTCCCTTGCAATCCACCCCAATCTACTTCTACTTGTTCACCTTCACCAGGTTGGGTAAATTCTGACCAGCGAACGCCAAGAATTTCTTCAATTCGCTGTTGTACCCATTTCTGCACAAGCGATCGCTCTACACTGGTAACTACACCTCGCAGATGAACTTCTGGCTTAGCCAACAATTTACCATTCCAATCAATAGCAGCCGCAATGGTAATAATACCTTCTTCGGCCATCCGTTGCCGTTCTTGCAGGACTGTGGCGCTGACCATACCTGAACTAGTAGTATCTACCAGTTCTATACCAGATGGCACTTTACCAGCAACGCGGATGGCATCTTCTGTCAGTTCCACGATATCGCCATTCTTGATAATGATCATATTTTCGGCGGGAATGCCCATACTTTGAGCAGTTTGCGCGTGCCTTACTAACCTCCGATGTTCGCCGTGAAATGGCACAAAGAACTTAGGACGAGTTAAGGCAATCATCAGCTTTTGTTCTTCTTGACAGCCGTGACCAGATACGTGAATGCCTTTATCTCGACCATAGACTACTGTTGCTCCCTGAATCATCAACTTATCGATGGTGTTGACCACAGCGATAGTATTACCAGGAATCGGGTTCGCAGAGAATAGTATTGTATCTCCTGGACGGATTCTGATGTGGGGGTGTTCTTTATTGGCAATGCGGGTCATCGCTGCCATTGTTTCACCCTGAGAACCAGTAGTTAAAATCAGTACCTTTTCATCAGGCATGTTACGCACTGCATGTAAGGGATAGAATACACTATCATCACACTTGATATAACCCAGGTTGCGGGCATGAGCGATCAAATTCAGCATGGAACGACCCACAACTGACACTGCGCGGTTATGCTTTTGTGCCAACTGCAAAATCATGTTGATGCGATGCACACTGGAGGCAAAGGTAGTGACAAACAATCGTCCAGTGGCTTTACCAAATTCCCGATCTAGATTGGGATAAACTGAGCGTTCCGAAGGTGTAAATCCTGGCACTTCTGCGTTGGTGGAGTCACTCAATAAGCAAAGTACACCTTTTTCGCCGTGTTCTGCTAGTCGTTGCAGGTCAAAGTTTTCACCATCTACGGGGGTGTGGTCAATTTTAAAGTCTCCTGTGTGAATCACCACACCCAGGGGAGTATTAATCGCAACGGTAAAGCTATCAGCGATGGAATGGGTGTTACGAATGTATTCTACAACAAAAGACTTACCAAGTCGCACAACATCGCGGGGGCGGACTGTTCTTAACTCTGTGCGATCGCGCACTCCTGCTTCTTCTAATTTACCTTCTAGCATGGCCAGTGCTAGTCTGGGGCCATAAATTACGGGTATATCAAATTGCTTTAGGTGAAAAGCAATGCCACCGATATGATCTTCATGACCGTGGGTGACGATCATGCCTTTAATTTTATGGCGATTTTCCCGCAGATAAGTTGTATCTGGTAGGACAATATTTACTCCATGCATCGCCTCTGTAGGAAATGCTAATCCTGCATCTAATAAGATAATTTCGTCGTCGTATTCAAAAACGCAGGTATTTTTTCCAATTTCATGTAGACCACCCAAGGGAATAATCTTTAGGGCGGAGCTAGTTTCGTTTTTTACCATTTTCTCCTGAGATTGTTGCTTGTTTTTTAGTGTTAATAAATTCAAAGTTAGCGATCTTGTATGAAAGGTATGAAAGGCAACGTTTTGCTGTCTATATTAAAAACAGCCAAATTTTAATCAAATTTTCAGTTATTTGTTCAATAAAATAAACTTTAAACTGAAGGATTCATAGTATATCTATGACAGTTACAACACGAGTTATAAAAATGCAAACTGGTAAAAATTTTGCTTATTAGTAACCAGCAAGCGCTCAACAAGTTGCTGCTTAGATTAAATGAAGTTTTTCTAGAACCACCTTTAATTTTTGACTGACTTCTAAATCAGCTTCATGTAGGGGTAGACGAGTTGAACCGACTTCCCAACCTTTAAGATTCAATGCTTTTTTAACTGGAATGGGATTTGTAGTTAAAAATAAGGCTTTAAACAACGGGAAGAGTTGGAGATGAATTTCAGTGGCAACTTCAGTTTTTCCCGCACTAAAAGCTTGAATCATCTGCTGTAGTTGGTTTCCTACCAGATGAGAAGCTACGCTCACCACACCCTTTGCTCCAATTGCTAACAAGGGCAAGGTTAAGGAATCATCTCCAGAGTAAATCTGAAATTCTTTTGATGTCAAGCGGCGGATTTCACTGGCCTGATCTAAATTTCCACTAGCTTCTTTGATGCCAATAATATTGCTAATCTCACTTAGCTGGGCAACTGTTTCAGGGCTGAGGTTTTGACCAGTACGCCCAGGAACATTGTATAACAATAACGGCAAATCGGGGCAAGCTTGGGCGATCGCGGCAAAGTGTTGGTAAAGACCCGCTTGTGGCGGTTTATTGTAATAAGGTACAACTTGTAAAGAACCATGCACTCCTATTCTAGCTGCCTTTTGAGTAGCAGCGATCGCTTCTTTGGTGGAATTGGAACCGCATCCTGCTATCACCTTGGCTTTTC
>JBBSOP010000282.1:0-6787 GCA_038259655.1 Chroococcales cyanobacterium | reverse complement strand
CGAGCGGGAAGCGCCGCCCCCCCCCGTGGTCCGTTCCGCGCAATATCAACGAGGAGCGACGGCCTCACAGCTATTTCACGGACGTGCGACGCAATTATATCATCCGCAAGTTTGCGAACGCGCGGATCGCTAATGCTTGCCTTCCGCGAACTGTTAATGGCAATTGAGTGGTGGGGAATCATCGACTTCATGAAGGTGACATCTCCGATCAGCGCCTGGCTTCTATTCACGGAGAGCAAAATCAAGCCGAGCGCGGTAGCCAAACCGAGAACTGCGATCTTGATTCCTACTCCTTGGTACATCGACCACATAAAGGAAAGCATCACAGCGGTCATCACGCACCCCATCACCAATGAGGCGATCAGTCGGTTTACACTAAACATTGCGTGATCAAATGAGTATATGAGCTGATACATCAAGAAGAACATGATGAAAGTTGAGGTCGCTATCATCGCCGCGAATCGGTTCCAGGTCATTCCTGACATTTGTTTCTGTTGATTCATCTTGCTTCTCCATGCTAGCTATTTACTGAATGCCGCTAACACTGTTTCCTCAGCGTCCTCTGCGGTTAGATCTTCCGTTGCTTGTGCGTAAGTCCTGTTGCTGTTCGCTGGTCACTGAAAAAAGGCTTGCCTTACAGTCGAAGTAAATTAAACTTATGCAGCTACAGCAGCAATTTTGCGATATTCTTCTACACTGTCTCGACAAGCTTTTGCACATTTCTTGCAGTGTTCTGCATCGTGCTTTTCGCATTCAGTGGCACAAGCTTCACAAATCTCTGCACAAGCACGTGCCAAGTGAGGAATGTAACGCGAACCGCGCACCATGTAAGTTGCAGCAGTCCGACAGATTTCTGCACAATCAAGGCAACTACGAGCGCACTGCACCATCTGTGACATACCCATGCAAGCTTCGGCACAGTGTTCGCATTCCACTACACAACGCATTGCCACATCGAAGCTAGACTGGTATTCTTCGTGAGTTAAAAGCATACAAAGCCCTCTTTTAGTTATTTATACTTTCGTAGTTAGAAGAATATAAAAATACTTCAAAACAGTGCTTCTAACTAAGGGAATAGAAGAATATTTTGAAACTTCTTACTTGTAGATATGTAAAATTTCATCTTGATTTCATTTTGATATGGTTACTAAACAAAAAATCAATAACAGAGAGATGTTAAAATGTTAGCCATTATTTTAGTTGACTCTCTATCTAACTGGAGAGTAGAAGATATAAAAATGCTTTGAAACCATGAGCAAAGTTAAGTCATCATCAATCACAAAAAATTAGTTTGGGATTTTATCAATGAAAAAACGTTTATCTAACTGGATGAATAAATTATCTGTCCTCTTACTAGCAGTAATTATTACTACTGGAATTGTAGCTACTACTTATGCAACAGCACTTGGATTGAGTAAAGAAAATAATGTTAATTCGAGTAATAATCTACAAACAGTAGTAAGCAGTTCTCAATTAATTTCCACCACAAGTATTTGGGATAAAGAAACTGAATCTTACTCAGGAAACCAAGAACTAACGGTTTATCGAAGTCCGGCTTGTGGCTGCTGTGGAGAGTGGATTGAACATATGCAAAAGCACGGATTTAAAATTAAAGAAGATATCAAAACTGACGAAATGGAGGCAATTAAGCAAAAGTACAACTTGCCTCAAAATTTAGCATCTTGTCACACAACAGTTATTAATGGCTATGTAATGGAAGGACACATACCTGCCGACAATATTAAACGTTTTCTCAAACAAAAGCCTAAGTTTGCAGGTTTAGCCGTACCGGGAATGCCTTTAGGAACGCCAGGAATGGAATTAGATAATCGAAAACAGCCGTTTACAATTGTAGCATTTGATAAAAGAGGTGAAATAGAAGTTTTTAAAGAGTATCAAAATTACTAAGTTGGATACAAGGGTGAAAGTCAAAAATCCAGAAGTGAAGTAATTATGAAAAAAATTAATCGCCGTCCCTTTGTTACCTTAACTGCTGCTGGCGCTGTAAGTGCTTTGGCTGCTAGTTGGAGATGGCAAAGAGTTAGTTCTTCTCAATTCTCAACAAAACCAGCAATTGATTTGCCTAAGTTGCATACAAGTAACAATGGTTTATTAGAACTTAACCTCGAAGCTAGTAATCGTTCTGTAAAACACTTTCAATAATAATCCGCACCCTCGTACCTGCGGCTAGGTTTAAAGGGGCTTCCAATTGAAAAGCTGTACCATCAAATATGGCTTCGAGTTCTTGGGGCATAGTTTTTTAATGCTAGGCATTATATTTAGCATAGTCTGCTCGTCACCAAAGGGCTTGAAGTAAACTGAGTTGTTTTACCCATGTGAAGGCTGGATTGCTCACCACCATTGCCAAAAAAGAAATTACCAGTTTTTTCATTAACAAATTTTAAGGCAGCCAAAAATCAGGCAAAATAGATTTACCCCAGTCACGTACAGTTTGGTTGAGCGATCGCGCTATTTGGATATGCGCTTCATCTGCTTCTGTAGGTAAAATCTCAGCTGGCTGACCTTTTCCTAAATGAGACACCACCAAATTTGCCGCTTCTAAACCAGTAACATAAGCCTTTTCTTGTGACCAAGAACCGTGACGGTTAACAATCCAATCGCCACTCATAAATACATTTGCAAAACTCGTCTGGGATGGCAACATATAGCGATAGCTACCAGGTGCAAAGTGAGTCACTGCATTTGGTAGTCTAATCACACTACTATCAATTACCTTGGCTTCTCGAAATGCTGGCACACAATTTGTTAAATAACGCTGAACTATTTGCACAATTTCTGGATCACTCAAATTAAGAAATTGATTAGCATGATAAAAATCAGCTTCAATTACTGTTCCTCGTTCATTTTGATATTCATCATGTAAAGCATTCAAATCAAAAAACGTCCATCCTGTGGTTACATCAAACCCAAAACAGGCGTTAGAAGGACGAGGAATATTAATTTTACGGTCAAACCATAGCCGAGTTGCTAAAACATCAATTGCCCCTAAATTGCCCAAGTTACGAAATTCTTCTCGACTTTGCAAACTAGGACTTGTTGAGACAATTTTTTTCATCCCAGTAATACCCACAGCAAAAATTACAGCATCGGCATCAAATACTTCATCACCGCAAACTACACCTTTTGCCTGATTATTACTATCAATAATTAAGTCAGTAACTCGGCGCTGAGGCAACACTTTCGCACCAGCTTTAGTAATTTGTTCTACCCAAGGACTAAATATTTTTTCTCCCACAGTTCCCCGACACCAAACTACATCAAAATCAGGTTGGTGAGCCAGAATAAAAAAGTAAAGCATCCCTAATGTAGCGGCGGCTGAACATTGTTCACCTGGCGCAAACAAGCCTACCAACAACATGGGTTCAAATGCTTCTCGATAAAGTCGAGCCGAAACGCCAAAATCCTTGAATAATTCACGGGCAGTGACAAAATCATAACGCCGCCAAGCTGCGTCAGAATTATCAAAATCCACGACAGCGTAAAGTAAAGGCAAAGCGCTGAGGCGATCAATAAGTGGTAGACGTTGAAACTGAGTGTAGAGAAAAGTGCCTAGAGGTGAAGGAAGTCTTGGTAAATTTTGAAAAATTGGTGATTCAACTTCCAACCCCGCAGGGGAATACTGTGCAGAACGAGTCCAGGTAGTAAAGGGATTAATTTCTAATTCGTTAATCAGGGCAAAAATATTTCTGTAAGGATACCAAAAGCCATGAATACCCGCTTCTACTGATTTTCCCCCTGCGGTTTTCCAACCTGCGACAAGTCCACCGGGGTAAGAACCTGCTTCAAGAAGTGTCACATCGTACCCTTGCTTTGCCAAATGGTAGGTTGCGCCCAAACCAGCCCAACCTGCACCAACAACTACCACTCGTTTTTGTATAGTGCCTTCAATGTCAAGCTTCTGCCTCATTGTTTGAATCATCTCTAATTTGGAAGTAGTAATAAAGATTGGCAACAGTTAAGTCTGATGCCTGTTGTAAATTTGATGTAACTAATGTTTTGTAACCAGTAATTTCGGCTTGTTGACTAATGTAAAATTCGTACTTTCGCCGTAATTCTGGCTCAAACATAAATACTAACTGGTCACGTAAAGAGTAAAAATGAGATTTTTCGCTTAAGTTATCGTATAGTAATTCTTCTGGTGGTGCTACAGAAGTAATTATGTATGGGTTGTTTTCTGAACTAGCGGCAAATTCTGAATATTTGAAATCAGCACTACTTAAAAGTTTTAGTTCTGATGCAGGAAGAGATTCCATCCAATCAACATGATTTTGCCATGAATCTAATACTATTAAATCATGGTTGTGAATGCGGGTAAGTTCAGGAAAGAGAAAATCAAGCTCATCACCTGATTCGCAGCGATTAATCACAGTTAGAGCATCTTTACAGATTTTATCTTGAAGATGAGACAGGCGATCGCTCACTGCTGCCCATCCATTCTGTACTTGATAAGTGGCAATAATCGCTTGTTCAATAGCCCACGAGCATTCGAGTCTGCGGAGTTGCCCAGCTGCACAGGTTTCTTCTAGGAGATAGGGATTGTTGTAATCTGCTAAAGCTGCAAATAACATTCCCCTTACACTATCAATCTCAGCGCTTCTTCGGCTAAAATCTTGCCATTGCATCGCTGAACGGAAGCGGTTCATCGCTTGGATAAATACTCCATAAGCCCTTGCTAAAGCTGTGCGATGCTGTTCAAATTTGATATCTTGGGCAACTTGTTCAATTATTTGCCGAATTTCTATTCCTTGGTCTTTTAAAGCTTGTTTTAAATCAATAAAGCCGTTTTTGACTTCCAGCCTCATTTGCTCTACTTCTTTTCTGAGTTTTATAGTCTGGTGCAGGTTTACTGCTGTTAGTGCTACACCTGCGACTGTTCCCACACCAATAAAAGCTGTAGTTGCTTGCAGTACACCCAAGCTAGTTTGTATGGTTTGTAATCCATTCATTACTGCTGTAAAGCCTTGCTGAGTTTGATACATCTGCACTCCACTCATTACAAGATTAGAAGCAGCTACCAGGGGCGATAAAGGGCTGTTATTAACAACAGCACCAACTGCATGGGCAACAAATTGACCAGTAGCCGCATCTCTAGCCATGCCTATCGGCACTCCGTTGTTAAAGACTTGTAGATATTTACCAGCCTCAATCAGGGTTTGAATATCAGGAGCAAATTGAAACAGCATATTTCCAGGTTGCTAAAAGCTAATTTGCTTGAGCCTAGCTGGTATAAAAAGGCAGATATAACCGTATTTACTCGGTATATTAATTAATTTTGGATAATCTGGGCATACTAAACACGGTTAAGTCTATCGGTTCACAATCTTTTATGGATATTTCCTTAGTTAGCTCTCAGACTGTTGAATTATTATCGCGGATTACCGGACGAAAGTTGAATCAAACAGATGTCACACCGCCTGTATTATTTTTAGCAAATTTGGTAACGGTCTTACTAGGAGTGATATTTATAGATGGAACGGTAGCAGAAGAAGAAAAGCAACGGCTACTGACAACCCTTTATCGATTTAGCATTCCAGAAAGTGATGTGCGTCGATTGACTCATTTGATGATTAAAGGAGTAAAAGAGAATCAAGTCTATAGACAAATGAATGAGTTGTTAAAGCTGACGACTCCGCTTTCAGAATCAGAAAAGCTGTTGTTGATTGGCTTTGGTTATGAAATGTCAGCAGCAGATGGACAAATAGACTCCCGCGAAAAGAAGTATTTAGAAATAATTGCCAAGCAACTAGGTATTAAATCGCAACATTTAGCAGTTTTAGAGGCTGGATTTATTCGTCAAGGAAATGTCGAGCCTACTGCTTTAAGCGAAGTACACTATTTACTTGACCCTGCTCGATTCCAAAAACTGGATACTATATTTGTCAAGGCTACTAGTGATATGCTGGCTGTTTTACCTTCTAAGCTTGAAACTAAAACAACTAAACAGCACAACAAAATATCTTACGGGAAATTAGCAAAGTTTAAAGAATATCATAAGCAATTAGAAAATTATTGTTATCAGCTTTACCAAATACTTCAAGATTGTAATGAACATAGTTTCTTACCTCGCACTTTGATAAAAGAGATACAAGAAATATCGCTAAAAATACAATCCCAGCGTTTTCGTTTAGCAGTTATAGGTGAATTTAGTCAAGGAAAATCAACCTTACTCAATGCTTTACTCGGTGAAGAAATCCAACCTGTAAGAGAAATACCTTGTAGTGGGACTGTGACAGTTTTAAAATATGGAACAAAAAAACGAGTGATCTGTAGATATAAGAATGGAATAGAAGAAGAGATTCCTTTTGAACAGTATCAACTAAAGGCAACAATTTCAGAAGATGCAGCGCTAGGTTGTCTTAGTGATGAAATGGCACATTCTGAAATTGACGAAATTGTTTTCGAGCATCCTGATTTAGATTTATGCAGTAGTGGCATAGAAATTGTAGATTCCCCAGGATTGAATGAACATCCTGACCGTACTATGATTACTCAAAAACTTCTTAAAGATACGGATGCAGCTATTTTCCTAACTAACGCATCACGTTCTCTGACTCAGGTAGAACGTGAATTACTTCATGATGTAAGAATTCAACTAAATCATGGTAGGGAAAATGAACCTGCCAATAATCTTTTTGTAGTTGGAAATTTTATAGATTTGGTGCGTAATCAAAAGGGACGTGAGCAGGTTCGACAGCGTATAGAAAGATTTGTACAAGGTCAAAATCCTATAACTGTAGGTGAAAATCGCGTTCATTTTATTTCTGCT
>JBBSOP010000281.1:0-6848 GCA_038259655.1 Chroococcales cyanobacterium | reverse complement strand
TTTAAACCTCATCAATCCTATGCACCTGCGAAATTGGTTTGCTAACTGCTGCTACTGTACTTCATGATTCAGGAAAGTGCTGTATCTTCTCTATTTTTTGCCAGTCTTGATAATCAATTAAAACTGCAACTGGACGCATAGATTCGTCAGTTACAATTTTTTTGTTAATAGGCAACATACTTTTACGTTAAATTTAGGGTTTGACTTTTTTATCTTAGCTTTTGCGATGGGATCTTTTGGCTATATGGTCAATAATCCTGGTTGCGTACTGAGATGATTTTTGGGTAACGTTAAGTATTTGGGTTTTGTGGAGGTGCGATGTCTAACTAAAAGGTGTTTTGTGTCTAAGCATTTGGGGTTGTAGAAAAGTGCGATGTCTAACGACAAGACGCGTTGCGTCTACGCGCTTGAGTTTGTGGAGGTGCGATCGCACAGCTTAACCAAGTTATTTCCCCGGTGGTAAAGTTCCCCCATCACCTACTTCGGTATATTTACAATAAACATTCAAGCCGATTTTCAGGATATAGAGAACAACAATAGTAGCGATCGATGGATCGAGGGGAATTGCGGTTAAAGCCATGAGGGATGTAATCGCTGCTGTAAGTAACACAGCGTTTTCTGGACTTTTGGTATAATCGCTCAAACGCGCCCGAAAACCTTCATTTCCGCAAAGTTCATCCCGCAATACATCTAATGTAGTTTGCCAGATTTTTTTTCCTCCCATCGCTGGTTGTCCGTGTTTCTCAATCCACAGTTCCTCAAAGGAAGTTTCGAGATTACCGTCGTGACGTTCTACAGCATCAATGACTTTGTTTGCTGGTTGATATTCTTTGAGTAATTCGCGTACTGAGTTAATTTCGTCTAGAGTTAGTTGTGCATTCATATTGTTTCAGATGCTTTTCATCCCCAAGGCAAATTTCTGTGCTGTGAAATTTTCCATTGCTTATTTAAACCGACAGAATTTGCGATCGCTATCGTTCTCTGGATATTGCCAAGAATAAGCAAAATGGCTGACTCCTTTGAGTTGAGGAGCAAATTTACGTAGTGCTTGCATTTGTGCTTCCAGGGATGGCCGATTACTAACTGAACCACCCCATTTACCAGCTAAAGCAGGAATTACCTGGGTATTTGTTGGTGCTATGCTTAAAACCCTTTGCACTTGTTCGGCTATACAATTCACGTTACTGCAAGTGGCATAAGCCATAGGATGCCATTCCAAGTCAGTAGGGAACCTATCCCAAGGTTGCAAGCGCGAATCATAGCCTTGCCCTACTGTTTGATTGCCACCAGGAAAAAAGACTACTCCCGACGAAATATTTAGCTGTTTAGCTGGATAACTGGCTAAAGCGACAAAATCTAAGATACCTTGCATGGCGTGGGCAACTGCCAGCAACCACAATTCCGATTGTAAAAGTGGTTGTCTGTCTCTAGGAGAAAGAATTGACTTTTGCTGTGGTGGTGGAATGCGGCCTTGCCACATCGGCTCACCTTCTTGAGGATAAAGTTTATCAACTTGATTTATATCTCCTGCGGTTACATATCCCTTACTTAAAAACCGCCGAATTAACTCCAGTCCTTTGTAATTTTGCGCCCGGCGAAATAAAGCTTCTTGTGTGGCTTGACTAAATATCCATAAATCTGAAACTTTGGTAGCTATAGAATCACTACCTGCTTGCCTGGGATAACGAACATAGTCAAATAGCAAACCATCCGGGCGACGGCGCAATACTTCTTGTACCATCTGGAAGTAGTCGCGTTTTGCTTGGGCATTATAAGGATCAATAAATACTTGAGAGCCATTATCTACTACATATAAGCTTGTTTGACCTTTACCATTACGTGCGATCGCTCCTTCTCTATCTTTGCGTTGAGCGTAAGTATAACCAAAATTTGTAGTAAACATCCAAGAGTAAACTTTTAAGCCACGTTGATGTCCTTTTTGAATCGCTGTGGCCAGGAGATCAACATTTTCTGACCCTGAGGTGCGAATCACAGAAGGCCAAACCGTAGGGTTAGCCGCTGCTGGTAATAATACCTGCCCATCATAAAATACTTCTAAATAAACTTGGTTATAACCACGATTGACAATCCGATCCATAATATAGTCTAGTGTTCCCGGACGAATATCACAGGGATACAAGCGTAACCAGATAGCTTGAGTTTGTGGCCAAGTACGACTACGGCAACTCTGCAATTCTTGGGCGTGTTGTTGCAATAACTGCTGGTAGCGACTCTGAGCATCTTGATTACCTTTAAAAGCTGACAAACGTAAGTTTTCTTTTGCTTGTACTGCCGCTGTTGATAATTGGCAATACTCCGTTACTTGCGCCTGTGCTGGCTGATTCCCAAAATTAGGAATCAAGAAACTACTGCTGAAAATGGCAGCGAACAGACGTTGCCAAAATAATCTTGATTTTACAGAGTTCAAAGGACGGTTAGACATACCCATAAATAAAAAGACAAATCAATTTTGAACCCCAATTCCGAGACTGAGAATGATGTTTATAGCGAAGGCAGCACTTCGGCTCCTTTCGACTGCGCTACTTCGACTAAGTAGGTAGGCACAATTAAACCGAACTACATAAACTTATGTAAAGCACCAGAAACGCTTTGAATATAAGCTTTTAAGCGATTTACATTTCCTAATGTAGTGGTGTTTTTTAACGCCCACTTACTTACGCTCAGCACAAGTCAGTACAAGTCAAGGCAAGACGCTCAGTGAACAAGAGATAGGAGTTAAAAACAAAAACATTACTATTTCTGAATTGCCGCTGCCAAAATGTTCCAATCTATTATGCTCTTTGCTATATCAAAAAGTTTGTCTCGGAAATAGGGATTTGAAGCTTACTTTTTTGAGACTCCCAAATCCCTATTTCTGTTGCCTAATTTTTTATGTGATTTTAAGTTAAGTTCCGGCAAATGCTCATAAGGAGGCAGATGTTAGCTTTTTACTAATTAAAATAACAGAGAATTTATATAGCGGTTTTACTAATCCCTAGTCCCTAGCCCCTTTTTTCCAACAGAGTAGTCAAGAGCATAAAATTTTAACTCTTGACTGATGACTCTGAAAAGTAGGTAGTGGGTAGTTAACCACCACGCTTGAGTGCCGCTTCTACCTGTGTTAATTCCTGCTGTAGGCGATTCTTAAGTTTTTCTGGGATGGGTCGATTTGGGTAAGAACTGTAATGTCCGGCTAGGGAATTGAGAGCTGTTCGCATAGTTGTAAACGAGCTCAGACCAGAAACAGAGTTACTCCGTTGGTAGCGAGCTGAAAAGTCATTAATTTTTTGACGTGTTTCTGCTTGAACTTCTGCTCTATTTGGTGAATCTTCTGATACGTCTAAGGCTTGTTTCATGAGATTGACTACAGCCAAGGTGTCTTGGCGATAGTCTCCCGTCAAATTATCTGGACTGCCATTACAACCCACTAAACCGATGGCTACAACTAAAACTAGGGCAAGCAGACGCGACCAATAGCGTTTCATATCCATTATTTGCAACAATACGTAAATCAACGTCCATCCTATCCTGGAATGGTATCTTGGGGATCAATAGAAAGGATGAAAAACTATTGGTTTAGGGCATGGGGCATGGGACACTTGTACTGGCTTGTGCTGACTTGTGCTGAGTTTCGACTACGCTCAACTGCCGCGTAGTCGAAGTAGCGTAGTCGAAGTAGCGTAGTCAAAGTATTGGGTAGGCATTACTACACTTAGTTCACATTTTTTGATAGAGAGTATCTCTTTGTTGGTAAGGTCGTTCTAAAGAAGCGATCGCTGTTTGTAGAGTTTCCACTTCCATACAAGTACCACCAACAGCACCCGCCATTGTGGTAATATGTTCTTCCATTAATGTGCCACCAAGATCATTACAGCCCCAAGTTAAAGCTTCAGTCGCTCCAGCTAGCCCTAACTTTACCCAACTTGGCTGATGATTAGGAATCCAATTTCCTAAAAAAATTCGTGCTACAGCCCCTAATAAAAGCGCGTCAGTCAAAACTGGTTGATCGCGTCCGACTTTACGGCGTAAGGACTTAGGCGCTTCTTGTCCCACAAATGGTAATAAAATAAACTCAGTAATAGAAGCTGGATATTTCTGATTAATGGCAATTTGTTGGAGCGATCGCAATTTTTCTAAATGCCCAATTTGCTGCTCTGGAGTTTCAATATGTCCCGATAGCATGGTGCTAGTAGTATATAAACCTAATTTATGAGCTGTACTGACGATTTCTAGCCAAGTAGCTGTATCAATCTTCTCTGGGCAGAGTACTCGTCGGACTTGATCATCTAATACCTCGGCTGCTGTTCCTGGCATAGAGCTAACACCAGCATCTCGTAAAGCAATAATCACATCTGCATACTCAAGTCCGTCAATTCTGGCGATAAATTGAACTTCTTGGGGAGAAAATGCATGTAAATGTATCTGAGGAAATTCTTGCTTGATGGTTTCTACCAATTTCAGATAATAGAGCAAAGATTTACCATTAATCTGCGCTTCGGGATTCAATCCTCCCTGCATACAGATTTCAGTTGCACCACGCCTAACTGCATCTTGGGATTTTTCTAAAATTTGTGTCCAATCTAACCAGTAAGCGCCCGCATCACCATCATCTCGGCGGAAAGCACAAAAACTACAGTGTTGCTCACAAATGTTAGTAAAGTTAATATTACGGTTAATAATGTAGGTGACAGTATCACCTGCTTGAGTTTGGCGGAGTTTGTCAGCTGTAGCGCGAATCGCTGCGATCGCCTCTGGCTGAGTTTGTTTTAACAATACCACTCCCTCAGCGGCAGATAAATCGTACCCCATTAAGGCGCGGTCAAGAATATGATCAATAGTTATGGTAGGCACAGTTTAACTTAGATATAAAACGCATCTCTTATATTTTTGCATTAGATTTCTTGCATAAATACTTTCATGTTGCTGAAAATAATATTTGAACCACAGAGGCACAAAGGCACAGAGGAATAAGAGTTTGAGAGATATTTTACGTAAGTTTGCAGAAGGTAGGAGGATGTTAACTTAAGGCTGCATTCAAAACATCCCGGTGTATCAAGGCGCGATCTATTAAAAACTGAATTTGCTCAGATGATAACGGATCACCATTAGCATAATGCTCCATCCAAGTTAGACTAATCAAATTGGGATCATCAGGTAAATTCGCCAAATCCCACCCAGGCATTTGCAAATCTTCCATGAGACGATTGACTTTAGGATCATAACTCAAAGCAAAGCAGCGGCAGCCTTCCGCAGCAGCCATGATTAAACTGTGTAGGCGCATCCCAATTGCCATTTCAACGCCTTTAAAAACACCTTTTAAAAGTTGCGGATCTGACAAAGATAAAATTTGACTGACACCTTGAAGATGCGGATGAATAGCTTCGGCAATACTTAAATCTTCACTTTTCTGAAATGGCAACAATAAAATAAAAGCCTGTGTAGCTTTTTGAAAATCAACTAAGGCGCGAGTTAGATTTGCTAAACGTGTTTGCGTTAGTTGAGGATGCGATCGCAATGTTACAGCCACTCTCGGAGCAGGTAAATCCCAAAGTCCTGGTACTGGTTTACTCTCCAACGCCCAAACCGGATCAGGTGCAAGGGTATAGGGAATTTGCCAATCAGTTAATAAAGCAGCACTGGCGCGATCGCGGACACTAACTGTGGTACAACTACTAAAGGTTTGCCGTGCCAAAGCGCGAGTTTGCGATCGCACTAAAGGGCCAATACCTTGCGCCCAAGCTACAGTTTTTAAATTCATTGTCTGAGCTAATGCCATCAGACCCCCATAATAAAATGGGCTAATAGTACTAGTAACGTCTTGAATTAAACTTCCACCGCCCCAAATCAAAGCATCACAAGAACGTAAAGCTTGCAATACTGCTAGAGGAGCCATCCGATTATAAGTTTCGATGCCATAGCGATCGCGGGTTTCTTCTGGATTGCCAGAAAGCACCACAGGCGTTACATGAGATGGTAGCATTTGCAAAAGCGTCGCCAACAAAGCTTCGTCACCACCATTCCCTTTACCGTAATACCCAGACAATAACGCCCGCATCTTACCCATTTTTAATTTTTAATTTTTAATTACTTATGCACGCCCTTTCGATTCCCACCTGGATTATTCATGTTTCTAGCGTTATTGAGTGGATTGTCGCTATTTGGTTAATCTGGACTTACGGCGAAGTTACTAATAACCGCGCTTGGTGGGGATTATCCCTTGCCATGTTACCAGCTTTAGTCAGCGCCATGTGTGCCTGTACTTGGCATTATTTCGACAATGCCGAATCTCTAGAATGGCTGGTAACGCTTCAAGCTACCATGACTTTAGTTGGTAATTTTACGCTTTGGGCGGCGGCGTTTTTTTTATGGCGTTCCACCAAGTAGTTTTAACCAAAAAAAAAACCAACGACAAATGGGTTCCAATTATTTCCATTGCAGCACCTACTTTATGTTGGTTTTTAAATCTGTATTCAAAAGAATGGTTTGGCGGTTATGAATTCGGTTACGAATTATTGGCCATCAATGGCGCAATAGTTTTTATGCTTTTGTGGATTTTATCTGAAAAGACAATTAAGGGTTAACAAATAAACTGCTTTTAATTCAGCGGCATATTAAATTGTACTTTTGATTTTTAAAGTGTAAATTTAATTGTCTTTATTTCCTCTTATAATTTTATAAATAATTACTTTTTGATAGGTATATTCTGCTATAAATACGCCAGCAATGTGGACTACTATAAATGGAATTAAATAATATAGCGCCAAAACATGTTTTTGCTCTGCTTTTTCTGCCAAATCATTTGGACCAAACATCATTACCAAACCTGTAATTAATGACATGGTAATTCC
>JBBSOP010000280.1:0-6849 GCA_038259655.1 Chroococcales cyanobacterium | reverse complement strand
TACAGCGATCGCGGCTTGAGCTGCTACTGCTTTAGCCAACTCAATATCAGATGTTAGCCATTGTCTTGCTTTGTTTACTTCCCGCAGAGTAATACTACCAATGCATTTACCATCCGCCAATAAAGGGACAACCATCAGCGATCGTGCTGGCATTTTTAAAGGCAAATCAAACCCCTTAATTGCTGAGGAATAATCGCTCACATCAGTAATAATTACCGGCTCATGTGTTCGCAAAATCTCTTGCAGAATGGGATTTTCTTTTACCGATGCTTGAGAGTGGGGTAATTCTGGAGTTACAAAATCATGATTGCTAGTTAAATTTTTCTTCTGATCTGGGAGGTGGCTATTCTGAAAATGTTGAGAACTATCATATAAACCCACACAATGGGCTATCTCATCTTCTTCTGTCCACAAAGACAATACACAGCCATCGAGCTGTAAAGCTTGTCCTAGTTGGTGAGTAATAGCCGCAAAAATATCTTCAGGATCTAGGCTAGAGCGAATCGCAGTAGTAATTGTATTAATTAGACCCTCTCGCTTGGCAAGGGCGCGTACCTGCTCGTATGCATAAGCTTGAGATAAAGCTAAAGCAGCCTGATCAGCTACCATCAGCACTAATTGCACTTCCTCTTTGCCCCAGATGCGTGGGTGGTAGCATTGGTGCAATGCCAGCACTGCCATCAATTCCTGTTGACAAATCAGGGGTACAACTAAACTAGAGCAGATGTTAGCAGTAGTGAAAGCTGCTACTCGTTGCAGCAATTCGGGCGTATCACCGAGTAGGCGATCGTCACCTGCAACTTCATGAATTATCTGAACTTCGCGAGTTTCCCAGACTGTTTGAGCCAGTAAAGAAGAAGGGACAATAGATGAAGGAGATGTTGCTTCTGTGTCTTCCTCATCTCCTTCTACGGCCTCTTTGTAAGCTTTTTGGTAAATGAATCCTTCATCCACCAACTGTTCATCTTGAAAGGGACGTAAAAGGCAAACATCTACCTCCAGCATGTGACCAACTGTATCGACAATTGCTTGCAGAATTTGCCGATAGTCCAAGGCGCTACGAATTGTATTTGTAACGGTATTTAACAGCGATTCCTGGCGTAGTGTACGCGTCAGCTCGCGGGTACGGGCTTTAAGAACATTGTGGGTATCTAAAGCTTGGCGTACAACACCTTTAAGCTCTTCTGCTTCCCACGGCTTAGTTACATATTTGAATACCTTACCAGCATTAATTGCTTCCACTAAGTCTTCGACATCAGTGTAGCCAGTTAAAATAATTCGGATAATATCGGGATATTGAGTAGCTGTTAGGCTCAAAAATTCTGTACCGCTCATAATTGGCATTCGTTGATCAGAGATGATCACCGAGACTTCCCCTTCTTGCGCCAACAAATCCAGTGCTGCGGGACCAGAGGTTGCCCTCAACACCTGATAATCGCGATAGAAGGTGCGGTAAAGCAAATCAAGGTTGTCTGGTTCATCATCAACAACCAAAATTTTGGGCTTACTGTTTACTTGGGATTTCATGCACCGCTTTCCTGCTGCAACGGCAGTTGGGTAAAGAATAATCTGATCTCTTGGGAATGTTTCTGAGTCAGGTAAGAGCAGAGCATTTCGGCAAATAAGGCTGTTTGATTACATGACTGCTGAGTGTAAAAGCATTTACTCACAGTGATTTGCCTCAATGGCTTGTACAGATTGTCAATTGCTCTATTACAGGGCAATTGAGATCACAATCAGATTCCGTTTTATGGAGCTGGTGCTTGCTTGCCAAATCTCTCCTCACTTGTGGCGATAACTTTTCAATAATATATACAGCCCTTAAGGCTGGCTGAAGCAACCAGATGAAGCTGCATATTAAGTTTTCCCGTTGCAGCTGTTGCACTAACACTTGTCGGTGAATTTTATTTATGGCATTCATCGGTAGAATCAGCAATATAACAACAATATGATTTAAAGCCAAAGTATACTATTAGACAAGTACCTCTTGCCAATTTAGCAACTAGAGATATGAGTGGCATGTTTCTAAGTAACGTGGGCTGGCAAATTGGGTATTTTTACCCCAAATATCTGAGATTTCTCTGAAACTCAGTGAATTGCTGGGTCAGAGAAACTGGTATTAGTGTAGCGGCAATTTCAGAAATTACTCAGTACCGCAACTCAGAACGTTTAAAAATGATTGGATACCGGATGTAAAAAAAATAATGAGCTTCAGGGATATCAATCCACAGGAAAGAGGTAGCACATCAGGGTATCCCAAACCTAAAGGCGACAGTTTAGGGCAAAGACACCTCATTTCTAGATGCATCAGCAATAGAAACACATCTTTCCTATGTCTCTATGAATCAAGAGGATTTCTCTGATTCGGTTTTATTAACAGGAGCAGAACAGCCAGTAGCCATATCGCCCATCTCCCGGATGCTTATAAAATAAAGAAATACTCTTAATGCTCTAGAAAGGAGACTTATAGATTTTTGGAGTGCAACTTACGAAAACTTGAACCAACTTTTACAACTTTGTTTAGTTTTGCTCAACCAAGCACTAAATTTTAATGCTACTGTAATTTCAATATTTTAGGCTAATTTTAGCTTTAATATAGCTTATACGATGTTTTAGGATATTTGAGAAGATTTTTGTTGAATTTAATCAATACTGAACTAACCTTGACATCCTGGTTTTTTGATCCAAATTACCAAGAGCGCGTGGCAGCTGCCGAACAAGCTCCTTGCGAATTCCAAATTCGTGTAGCGACACCTGATGATTTTAATGGTATTGCTCAAATCATTGCTGAAAGCTTTCATTCCCAAGATGGTTTGTGGGGATGGGCTTTTCCACTACTACGTTTGGGTATTTACGAAGACCTTAGACATCGCCTATTATCACCAGTTCCCCATCATGTTTGCTTGGTAGCTGTTGACATTACTGGTTTGACTCACAAATTAGTAGGAACTGTAGAATTGGGTGTGCGTTTTACTGATTCGTGGATACAAGTTGGCAGAAGTTTTCCTTATCTTTCCAATTTAGCTGTTCACCCTAAATATCGTAGGCATGGTATAGCTTCAGGGTTACTTATTAGCTGTCAACAACTCTCCCAAGAGTGGGGATTTCACAACCTGTATCTACATGTTTTGGAAAATAACTATCAGGCACGACAGCTTTATTTCAAGCTGGGATATAAGGTAGATAAAGTAGAGCCTAATTGGAATCCCTTCTTTCTTAGACGCTCTCGGCAGATATTACTACATAAGCATTGGAGTACCAATTCAATCTGAAAATAAATCCAAACTTAGTTTTGAAACACTAAGCTTAACTAAAAGTTAGTTCATATAAATAATTTTATATAGTTATGCATGATTTATAGCTTGGGCAATCTCCCCAATCCAGTAATATAAATTTATTTAACTTTTAGAAAAATAAAAACATAGTTTAGATAAAAACTAGCGTTTGATATCCTAGCTAAGGTAATCAAACGTCCTTGGTTTGTCATTAGTTAATTCATCAACTCACTTAATAATCTCACCCAATGCTGAACTATACAGCATTGGGTGGAAGTTTTTATCTTCTAAAATCCTTAATTTAAGTCGATTTAGTGATTGAAGCGATATTTCGTAATATGATCCCCAGCATCTTTATATAAAGAAAATTATAAAATATAAAAAATGTAATATTATCGTATATTTTTGTTAATCCATAACATGCTATGTAGATTTTTTTAAATGTCTAAAAATATAAATTTTTCAAAGGATTAAGAATAAACTACAAATATAATTATTCAGTAAAAACACGCTTGATAAAAGGCGATACTCATCGTAACTTTGCATTTAAGATATTCATCTTTATAAAAACTTTAAAAAAAATTAAGTTTAATTTGAAGACAAATCCAGTTAGATCTCATAAAATATAATTATTCAATACAATGATAATTGCCTAAATTACTTTGGGGATGCCTACTTATTTATATCACTAGTTAAATTGGCCAAAAAGTTCTTGATAAGAAGGCAAATTAAAAACCTAGTTTAATTTAATAGCAATTCCCCTTTGTAAGTGCATAAGACTACCAAATTACTTAAAAATTTAAGAAAACATGGATAGCGAAAAGCGCCGACGCTATCAAACTGCTATGGTATCAACTTATTACCCTGATACAAGTTTCCTTAATCGTCTTGTCATGCCAGATGTAACTGAGCAATCACCTGGCTCGGATATACTTACAACTTTGCACAGTGGAAAGGTTTTCATTGTCAATAGTCGTAAACGTAATGGGTTAATACTTTTTAAGCGCTACCATGCAGAATTTGCTGGACCAGGAGCAGCTGTTGGTGGAGATTACGATTATGATTGCCAAAGGGCGTTGTCTATAGGAAACCTACATTTATCGACTCCCGAATCTTATGAGGAGCGCCAAAAGGCTTACTTGATTAGGCGACAGTGGATTCGGTTGATTAAACAAATTACAGAAAACCCTATTCCTCAGCAGAGAGTACAGAAAATTCTGGATCAATTTGAACAATACTTTCCGCCAGAAATCGTGGCTAACCTTCCTGATGCTGCCTTTGCCCTTTTAGTTGGTGTACTACCACAAACCGTGGGATTAGTTCGTCGTCTGGGCAACGAGGTCAACTGTAGGCTTAATTACTAGCTACGTTGCTAAGTGTGTTAATTTAACTTGACATAATAAATAAAATTTAAGATTTCAAATTTTCCAAAACAGCTTGTACTCGATTTAGGGTGCGAGCATTTTCCTCAGGTGTACCAACCGTAATTCGCAATCCTTTGCTAATTTCGCGTACAAGAGTACCGAGTTGCTTGAGTTGTGAGTGGAGATTTTTCACAGCAGCATCTTTTGAATGAGAGCTATTTAATTTCAGACGCAGGAAAATAAAGTTAGCATTGCTGTGGGTGAGTTGTAAGGTTGGGTGTTCTGATAAAGCTTTGATCAGCTTGGCTCGTTCATTCAAGATTTGGGGAATTGACTCAAGCAAAATTTGGCGATTTTGCAAAGCCACTAAAGCTGCGGCGATTGAAAAGCTGGGAAGATTATAAGGTAAACGGATTTTTTCTAAAATAGCGATCGCTTCTGGATGGGCAACACAATAGCCAACTCGAAGAGCAGCTAACCGAAAAGCTTTCGAGAAAGTACGTAATATTACCCAATTCGGATGCTGTGCTAATTCTCCAACTAAGGTATCTTGGCTAAATTCAAAGTAAGCTTCATCAATCACTACCAAAATCTGCTCACTTAGACTTCTTAACCATGCCAACTCTGCCGCAGTCAAAGCATTAGCGGTAGGAGAATTAGGATGCACAACAAAAACTACCCGAATCGGGGGATTTTGAGTTTGTTCTATGGCAGATTGAGCAGCTTTTAAGTCAATTTCAAAATTTTCTTCATTTCTATCCACCCCTACGACAGGAATACCCAAAGTTCTTGCCAAAATACCGTACATCGAAAAAGTGGGATTGGCAACTAAAATTGCACCTTCTCCCCCTAAACAAGTGGCGATTAATAAAGAGCGAATCAGTTCGTCTGAACCGTTGCCAACAGAAATATTAGTAGCAGTGAAAGAAGATGGTAACAGAGCCGCTGACTCATTTACATATTCAGCGATCGCATCTTTCAGTGTCTCATGTCCACCATCAGGATAACGATTTGTTTCAATTATCTGCTGATATGTCCAGGCTAGCTTTTCTTTTAACTGAGGGGGCAAATCATAGGGGCTTTCATTCGTATCCAGCCGATCAAGTTGCATGGGAACTGGCTCGGCGTTATCGCTGCTGGGGTGGGGTTTATAAGCTGTGAATTGAGCTAAGTCGGAACGGATAAAGGGAAGCATAATTTTTAGTTATTAATTATCAGTCAAAAGTCAATAATAAAAATTCCTGACAAATAACTAACAATATTTAGTTATGTTAGAATTTCATATTTTACAGCTTCAAGGTAACTGACAAAAGAGGCAAATTGCTTGCCAAATTTCTTTCATGACATTACCTAAACTATGATCACTGTCGAGTTCGACTAATTCCACCCAGGGACGCGAACGCGCAAAGTCTCGACTGGCTGCAATTGGAATAACTTCATCTTGTTTTCCATGCAAAATTAAGGTGGGAATGGGACGCTGTAGAATTTCCTCTCGGTATTGAGTCGCATCTGTTACGAAGTTGTAACTTAGAGGCAGCGATCGCTCTTCTCCATAGTGGTAAATCATCAGATACTTTTCCTGTTGCCAACGCTGTAACTCTTCATCTCCTAACTTAGGCAACCAATGGGATAAAAAGCCAAAAGCTGGTGCTAGTAGCACGAGGCGTTGTACTTGCGGGTATTTTTGCCCCAAATAAGCAGAGGTTAAACCACCCAAACTTGAACCAATTAGCGTTATGGGTACAGAATCATCAGGAAATTCTAATGCAACTTGAGTTAGTTGACGAGTAATAGTCAATTGAGAAAAGTTGTCAGCATTCAAATCAGGAATTTTTAGTTTTGTCTGAATTTTAGCAAAGCGATCGCCTATATCTTGAGCTTTGGCAGATTTAGGACTAGAAGCAAAGCCGTGGAGATAAATGTATTGCAAAACTGTAGATAGTTATGTAATAAGTGCTGATAAAAGTCTTTTTTGGTTGCACTATGTTGGCATGATTTAAGGGGCTGGGGCTGGGGGTAGTTCTGGTATTGGTTCTAGGGTTGGTTCTGGGGTTGGTTCTGGTGTTGGAGTTGGCTCTGGGGTTGGAGTTGGCTCTGGGGTTGGGACTGGCTCTGGCTCTGGTTCCGGTGTTGGTTCCGGGGTTGGTTCTGGTGTTGGAGTTGGCTCTGGGGTTGGGACTGGCTCTGGGGTTGGGACTGGCTCTGGCTCT
>JBBSOP010000279.1:0-6859 GCA_038259655.1 Chroococcales cyanobacterium | reverse complement strand
TTTAGTTTTTAGTTTAACTTTATTGGCAAACTTGACGTTTTGTTGATGTTTTTTTCTGTTTGGATTACTCTGAAAACAGACAAAGAATTAAGTATGACCCAAGCACTGCCAAAAGGAAAACTATTAACCATTCAAGAATTTCTGGAGCAAAAGCCAGAAGGGAACCGCCATGAGCTGCATAATGGGATAATTATTGAGATGGCGCAGCCTTCAGGCAAGCATGAAAACGTAACAGGTTTTTTAAGTGTTCAGATAGGGGTTGAGTTTACCCGATTGAATCACCCTTACAATATCCCAAAAACTGGACTAGTGGCGTTTTCAGATCAAGAAACCAACTTTGCTTATTGTCCTGACGTATTAGTTATCAACCGTACAAACTTAAAAAATGAAGAGCTGTGGGAAAAATACTCTACTGTACAGCAACCGGAATCAATCCCTTTAGTGATTGAGGTGGTAAGTACAAACTGGCGCGATGACTACTACAAAAAATATGCCGACTACGAAAAAAAAGGCATTCTTGAATATTGGATTGTCGATTATGCAGGGCTGGGAGGGCGTGATTTTACTGGAAATCCCAAACAACCCGCTATTTTTATCTGTGAGTTGGTTGATGGTGAATATGTCAAAACTCTGTTTAGAGGCAACGACCGAATTGTTTCTCCCTCTTTCCCAGAACTGAAACTTACTGCACAGCAGATTTTTGATTCGGCTTTGTAGCTATTAATTTTACACCCAAAGCAATTAATCAGAATTGCTATAGATAAGTTTTTTATATAATCATCCAAATGGTAGAAGCGAAGTCTATCTTGTAAGAGATGTTGAAATCTAGCATTTCTTTGAAAATAGGATAAGGATTCTTAGAAGACCTATCTGTAATTTTTAGGGAAAAAACAATGTTGGGAACATTTCTAACAGCCATTGCTACGGCACTGAGTTTATTAATTGTTGATCTAGTAGTACCAGGCGTTAATATTGCAAACTTTCCAGCAGCTATAATTGCTGCTTTAGTGATTGGCTTGATTAACGGTTCAGTGAAGCCAGTTATTTCTACTCTTTCTTTACCACTAAACTTTTTAACATTAGGAACATTTTCGCTAGTTATTAATGGGTTGTGTTTCTGGTTAGCAGCAGTATTAGTTCCTGGGTTCGCAGTTCGAGGAGTTATTGCTTTTCTTCTCGGTCCCGTGATTCTATCTTTTGCTAGCACCTTCATTAACAACTACTTTGTTGAAAAGAATCCTGCCTTAAGTGGTAGTCAAGATGTGAAAACCCAAGGTGAACTACCATCTAGATAAGTCTGAGCTTGCATGGAAACTCTTAGTTAAGTCAACTAAGTGACTAGCATAACACATCTTTAAACACAGTCAAAATATTGTAACAAAGTCATGAAAATAGTTCGTTTTCTTCTAGGTTTACTACTGCCTCCTTTAGGCGTTTTTCTGACAGTTGGAATTGGCCCCACTTTTGTGATTAATGTTTTACTCACACTTTTAGGTTGGCTTCCTGGTAGTATTCATGCAATTTGGGTTATTGCCAAGCATGAAGAAAAGATGAGTAGAGAAGAACGTATCTACTAAAGTTTTGGGGTTGATTGAATATCTCCCATCAAATTGAATAGATTGGGTAATACCCAATCTATTTTTATTTTATATTCATAATTTGTGGCAAAAGAAAACAACCACAGATATACTTTTAAGATTGTGAATATCTATGGTCAAAATACCTTGGGGTTGAGAAAGTCAAAAAAGGTTTATTTGTGAGCATGATCTTTTTGTTGCTCAGCCGGTTCCTTTTCTTTAAATAAATCTGCTGTCGCTAACAGTAACTCTCTCAGAGTTTGTTTGACTTGACGCTCTTTTTTAGCTACATTTGTACCTGCTTCACTTAGTTTTTCTTCTAACTGCGATCGCTTTTCTTCTACTTGTGTAACTACGGCTTCGGCTTGCGGACGAGCTTGCTCATACCAGTTTTTCGCCTCGTCGAGATAATTTTTAACTTCCTCCGAACGTCCGCCATAGCGTGCAGTTAAGTTAGCTCTCACAATAGCTAATTGCGCTTGTAACTGAGCGTAGCGTTTCTTTAATAAGCCTACTTCTTCACTGTTTTTAACACTGTTAACAGCAGATTCAATTACAGTTTTAGTATCCGCAGTTTCTTTTTGACCAGTTTCTTCAATTTCTACTAAAATTCCATCAACTTCTTGTTGGAGTTGTTCTTCTTCACTATCGATTTGAGCTTGCAGTCTTTTAACTTCTGCTTGAGTCTCAACAATAGCCATGTGTCTTTTACTGTTAACTCCTTCCAACGCACCTTCAATTGATGCTGTCACATCTTCTTGAAGTTCTGCACCTTTATCTTGCAAATTTTCAATGACAGCAGAAACAGCATCCTTTACAAGGGTACGAATTTCAGTAGAGCCTGTTTTAAATTCTGAAGCTACCTGAGAAACTGCGGCTTTCACAATTTCACGAATCCGTTCAGTTCTTAACTGTCCAGTTTCTTTAACTTGTCGTAAGTCTGTTTGAATTTGTTCTTTGATATTATTAGGCATTTTCAACTCTTGCTATTTAGCTAATTTGGATAAAATTTTCTAGACATAAGGTCACATTTATATTATGGCGTATACCTTTTGGTTCAGGAACTTCCTTTAGACAGAAAATCTTTTTGATTGTTGAAAAAATTCAGTACACCTTTATCAAAGAGGGTAAGGGTAAAAAACGAGACCAATTATAAGCGTTGCCTATCTTATTTGTTTCCTGTTTTGTGCCTACAAAAGTTAAGTCAAAAATCAAAGTGGGTTACTATATGAGATGATGAATATTAGTTGTTAGGAAGTGATAATTAACTTATGTGGCAGGTGAATATTACTTGTTCAGGTGATGCCTGGAAGCGTTATGCAATTGACTTTAAGACAATGGCAGATAAGTACCAAGGTGAATTGATTGGTTCTAAAAAAATGCCAGACGGAACGCGAATCATGGCATACAAAATTGAGGATGTCAGCGATGCTGAAGCATTTCAGGAAGATTGTGTAAACTTTACGGGATTTACATCTGACTTTGAATCTTTATAATATTCATTCTGGCAATTTTAGGATCGGGAGCATCGGAGTGAAAAAAATCATACTCTTTTTATTACTAGTACTATTATTGTTAACAAGTAGTTTTACCTTACCTGCGATCGCATCTGAAAAAATCGACGGTGCGAAAATATTTAGTGTACATTGTACTGGTTGTCATATTAACGGTAGTAATATCATTAGGCGGGGTAAAAACTTGAAAAAGCCAGCACTCAAGAGATATGGAATGGATTCAATAGAAGCGATCGCATCTCTTGTCACCAATGGTAAAAATAATATGCCAGCTTATCAAGACCGTCTCACCAAAGAGCAAATTGAATCTGTCGCTGCTTATGTTCTCGAACAAGCAAAGACAGGCTGGCATTAAAAGCAGTTAACAGTTAGCAGTTGGTAATTATTCAGTTATTATCTTTACTTACTTTTTAGTTTAGATGCCGAGGATAGCGATCGCATAGATACAGTATCTCGCTAGTCACGGGATTTATATCAGATAATCGGCTATTGTGGCGACGAATATCGGCGATAAAAAAGGGCTTAGAAGCCCTGTAGTGCTTTGAAGGCGGCACCCGGATTTGAACCGGGGGATGGAGGTTTTGCAGACCTCTGCCTTACCACTTGGCTATGCCGCCGTACTAGCTGATTAACTATGTAGATCATAATGATAGCATAGGCTCATAAAGTAAACATAATTAGTAAACCACCAATTATCTCTCTCATATTTGAGATTCTGGACAAATAGCAAAATCTTTGTCTTCCTCTTTCCCTTTACTTAATTTCTGTAATTTTTAATATATAAGGGAAATACTTGCCTTTTTCGTATGAACCCAACCAAATTTGGTAATTTCCGGGTAGCCATTCGCCAACTATACCGGGATTTTTGCCATCAAAATCGTCATTGCACCAAGTACCGCCAGGTCCTTTAATCATAATTGTAGTGTCTTGAGGGCTTTCAACTTGTAGTTTTAAGTAGTCAAATTTACTTGTTAACACCAATGTATGGTCTGGTATTTCATCTACAAATCCGGTACATGGACCAGTAGCTGTTTCAGATCTTCCAGCAATTTGGTTGCTAGATTCTGAGCCACCACTCATTCCTTTAAGTACTCCAGGATCTGGGAAAAATTGCTGATTGATACTGACATCTCCAAATATGGGTGATACTTCTTGAGCATTAGCTACGATATGGCTTGCAGATGTGCAGCAGAGTGTAACTAGCGACAACGATAATCTTATTCCTCTATTTAAGGCTGTTTTCGACATGGTGATTATATTATTTCCTCAGTGTTTTGGAAGACATGAATTTTACACACTAAGTTCCCAAGATGAGAGTAATTGACTAATTTTGTAGAATATGAAAATTGTCCAGTGATGGTTGTAACTGTTGCCAGGTAGTTTAAAACATAAGCTGATCATAAAACCCTGGAATCAAAGTACTTTCAATCCAAATTCCGCAGATATTAAAGCAGATTTAATAATTATGAATTTGGATAATCTCAAGCCTATTAGTAATTATTTGGTATCTTCTCAATTTGCTGAGTAAAGTATTCTTCTTCATGCTTAAGTTTTTGTGCTAGTTCTAATCCTTTTTGAAAAGCTGTTAGTGCCTGAGGATAATCTTTGCGCTCTACATACATTTGCCCAATTTGATCGTAAGCTTGCATTACTCCGTAAAAATTGACGGCTCGCTCTTGGGTTTCTACGAGAATTTGGCTAGCTTGTAAAGCTTCTTCTGTTTGTCCTTGAGAACGATATAAGTCGATTAACTTCTGCAAAGCTTCGCCAGCACGAGCGTACTGCTGTAGTTGCCACGCAGTAGTATAAGCTTCTTGATAATTGTTAAAAGCTTCTCGCATTAAACTACGATTTGTCTTTCCTAATGATTGATAACTTGAACCGATCGCTAGTTTTAATTCGGGTATTTCAGTAAGATTATTTTCATTTGTGTAAATTGCTGCTAGCTTATTTAATGTCTTTATTCTCTGCTGCGATTGTTTTGACTGCTCGTAAATATAAGCTAGCTGTTGCAAGTATGCTACTTGGTTTAAGCGATCGCCGCCAGCAAAACTTAACAATTCCTCGTAGACAGTCGCAGCTTGGGGATATTCAAACCAAGCTAGATGCAGTTCTCCGATTGTCTTGAGAGTCTGTACTACTGCGGCTATATCTTGCTGCTGGCGTTCTGCTGCCAAAACTTGGTTATAAACTTCTAATGCAGGTTTAGGCGATCGCACTTTTTGGTAAGCTTCACCTAGCGATCGCAAAAGTGGGATATCAACATTTTTTTGAGATTGTGCTTGTTTTTGAATGGCTTGCAATCGCTGAGTAATATATTGTACCTCTTGGCGATCGCTTTCATTCCAGGCGATCGCACCAACCCGCGACAGTGCTTGTACTTCTGCCAAAGAACCTAAAAAGCGTCGCAAGCGTAATTCCCGGTTCCAAATATCAAACGCTGCTACTTTATTACCTGCTTGCAGTTTCGCCGCAGCGTCTTGATTTAAAAGATCCAGCGCTACCGCCAATCTTTGCTGTTCTGGGAGAGTTAACGACTGTTTATCCGTTAAATTTGGCAGCAGTGGATCAGGTGTAGTAATTTCTAATGGGCTAGGAGGAAATTTATCTGCTTGTTGAGGATCTTTATCTTTACTCTCTGCCAGTGCCAAAGAACTGCTAAAGAGGATAACAACAGTGATAGTAACACTTAAGCGCCGTAGCATAGGTACTTTACCTGAAATAAGTCGCATGGGAAATTGGTAATTAGTAATCACCTAGCTAAATGATGACGAAATTTGTTGAAAAATTCTCCAGGAATATAAAAAATATCAGTTTGGGTAAGCAAAACCTTCATCAATTTAACCTAGCTCAGCTGATGTGCAGCTAAACTACACAACACAAAAACGTAAAATTATTGTAGTGTAGGCAGCGTTGAAGTCTTACCCGCGTCCCATATACAAAATAAAAACTCCACGCTACTTGCGCTTTGGGGTATTAAACCAGATCAAAAGGCTACGCTCAGTACAAATCAGTGCATCACTGAGAACTAACAACTGGCAACTGACCCGCGTAGCGTAATAAATTAAAATACTTATAGATGATTTTTCAGAAACTAATTATATCGGTAATGACTAATTCTACGGATATTGCCACCTTAGCCCGCTGGATGGCAGCGGACTTTAGCAATCAAGAACAAGCTTTTGAAAACCCGCCTTTTTTTGCCCATATTCGCGTGTGTATGCGTCCTTTACCCTTAGAGGTGTTATCAGGGGTAAGTTTGTTGGTGGAACAAGCTTATGACTATCAGCTAAACGAGCCTTACCGAATGCGGGTGTTAAAGTTGGTAAACACAGGCGATCGCATCGAAATTGAAAACTACACTGTTAAACAAGAAGAAACTTTTTACGGTGCTTCCCGCGACTTACAACGTCTCAGTACCCTAACTAGCGATCGCTTAGAAAAGTTACCAGGCTGTAACATGATTGTAGAGTGGACTGGTAACAGCTTTAAAGGCAAAGTAGAACCAGGAAAAGCTTGCATTGTCTTTCGCAAAGGGCAAAATACTTATCTAGATAATGAATTTGAGATTAACGAAGATAAATTTCTCAGCCTTGACAGAGGACGAGATTTAGAAACCGATGAACATCTGTGGGGATCTATCGCCGGGCCATTTCACTTTGTACGCTGGAACAGTTTCGCCGATGAAGTGAAAGTGTAGAAGAGGAAAGGGGGCAGGGGAAGTAGGGGAAGCAGGGGAGGCAGGGGAGGCAGGGGAGGCAGGGGAAG
>JBBSOP010000278.1:0-6866 GCA_038259655.1 Chroococcales cyanobacterium | reverse complement strand
GAGAGGGGTTTTTAGAACCGTCGAACTCACGTTAAGCCATAGGATGGGGGCAGGGATTTAAGTCATTTTCAGTACGTCGCCCACCATAACCTAACCTTTCTGGAACCTCGAACAAACGCCGAGTTCCCAGTGGCTCTAATCCATAGCCAAAATATATAGGGACTAATTCACTTGCCAAAGTCCGCACTACTCGAAAACCCAGCGATGCGATGTCAGGAGTTGTAATCTCTACTAAATAAGGTTCAGCACCCACTGAATGCAACCTGGCAATTACTGATTGCAATTTTTCTGCTTCTAGTGAAGACGTGTAAGTTGGTAAATCTTCGACTTTTAGGTATTGGTCATGGTCAAACAAAAAATCTAACTCTCCCAGCCGAGCAGTTGTGTAGAAAAAAGCGCTGTGATCGTCCAAATTCTTAACATCTTCATATTGGTTGAGATTAGCCCCAGCACCAGCAGCCATGCGTTCTATATCACCAAAACGGGCTTGGCAAACTTCAAAAATCGCCTTGCGAAGTGCTGTTGACCCATCAAGATGGCATCCCAAACCAGTGGCAACAGCCGGACTTTTACCCGAATGGTCAATTAACATTGCCATCACAACCGGGACTTTAATATCGGTAGTGAAATTGAAGGCAACTAGCTCAATACCAAATCGAGCGTAATGGCGTAAAATTTCAGTCTCAATTCCTGGTAGGTGGTCAAAATAAATGCGTGGAGCAGGTAAGCGATTTAACCATGTAATGATGAAAGCATCGCGCTCAATCAACTCGCACAAACCACCGTAAGCAGCAAACTCTAAAGAAGGACCACTAGCCATGCCGTTAGAAGTGACAGGTAAAATATAATCTCCTGGTAAATCGCTGTCTCCGTCCAAATAAACTAAAAAAGCTGGGACTAAAACCTGTTGGTTGCTTGCCAGAGCAAGGGCAGCCATCCACGAAGTCTGCGTTGTTGGATCGAAAGCTGGATATGGAAAAGTTGGGTCAGAGTATTGTTTGTCAGAAAATGATAAAAAAGCTGGAGGATGGACAGCGCGTTGGCTTTGCCCGCCGTAGGCATCACCTAATTCTGCATAGCTACTGACAGTTAATTGGCGACGATCAACAATACCACCGCAGTAGCGCTCTATGGCTTCGCCTACAGCCCCAAAAATTGCTTGTTCATCAGTCATGCCCCTGCCTACGCCGTAACGTAGATCATCCTGCTGTTTACGAAGTTGGAAATTTGCTAATTCGGCTTGCCACAAGACTGGCAGATCAAACTCTGTATAAGGTTTAGTGAACCTATCGATCGCTCGGATAATTCCAGTATGTGGGCTGACTAAATCGCGCCAGCGTGGACTAGCAATTACTGCATTCACTGTGTTCTCTCCTGTTGTGAACAATGCGGACAACCAGGTTTTTTCAGCACCACATTATGAGTTAGCTTTGTGCCGAGCAAGTCTAAATGTAGTAATTTACCATTAGTGGCGATCGGTAGACCGAGCAGCATTTTCACTGCCTCAAGAGCTAGGTAACTTCCAACCAGCATCTGTCCTATTGGCAAACTTTCTCGCAGCCGTGGTTGAGAACGCCGTTCTCGGTCGAGAAACTGCTCAATCGCCAATTCGGCCTCTGGCAGCTTGGCACAGGACATAGACCGCATCCGATAGCACAGATAGCAAGGACTATCCTGAAAAAGCACCAGTGGCCCAATATTTCCCTCAACACCAACAGCTCCGCCCGGTAGCAATGGTCGCTGCATTTTTAGGCATAATCGATTCAGGCGATACGCCAAATTTACAGATACAGCATCGGTGGCGACAATCACCAGATCAACGTCATCCAGCAAAGCATTTACTGTTGCGTCGTCAGTTAAAGGATCTGTGACGATTTCAGTTTGGGTTACTTCTGCGATCGCCTCGATTTGTTGAGCCGCTTGCACACTTTGAAAAGCACCGATTTTATTTACCCGGTCTGACATCATCAGGAAATTATCATCGCACAGACGAAGAAAACCAATACCAGCAGTAGCCAAGTTTGTTGCTGCAACTAGCCCCGAACCTCCGAGTCCAAAAACAGCAATTCTAGCGTTGGCTAAGTGCTTCTGGACATCTTTTTGCTCAAAGCCTAGCTCGTGATAAAGGCTGATTTGAGGCAGTAAATAAGCACGACTATCTAAATCAACTGCATTTTCTACAACTAAGCGATTGTCTATCAAAAACTCTAAACATTGATTCAGTGAAGAATCTGTCAACTTTTCCCCAATCGCAGCCCGAATTTCTCCTATTGTGCGGGAGCCATCTAGTAAAGGTAATACAATCCTTTCTACATCATGCAGTGCTTGACTTTTTACTGTCAGCGTTCGTCGCGTCGTATTGAATATCATCGTTTCTTCGTCATTGCAATCTGGCGGTGCAACGTGAATAACAACATGTTCTAATAGACGTAGACACTGATTATCGTTTAATTTCATAAGCTTTGTTTTATTGTCCCAAGCTTTATAAAAAAATATGAAAACTCGGTTTTATTTACGCGACGCGAGTCAGTTGTCAGTATTTTTGATTTGGTTTAATACCCCAAACCGCAAGTGGCGTAGAGTTTTTATATCAACTAGTAGGGGCGGGTTAACAAATATCCACCATGATTTATGATGATTTCGGTAAACCCGCCCGTACCGCTCCAGGTTTATTTAGTGTCCAAATCCGAACTCATTATTGTCTTCTATCACACTTGGTACTGTTCCAAAATCACTAATCCAACAGCCACGACAACCTCTACATCCGTGACATCCACGGCAGCTACATCCACCGCATCCACGACATCCACGGCATCCACGGCAGCCACCGCAATTAGCAAACCATCTTTGGGTAGTTGGAGAGTCAAATGCTCCTGGCATTGCTAATTTTTCTAGAGTTGCTATTTCCTCATCAGACAATAGAAGTTGTTCTAGTTTGTCTGCTTTGTCTGCCAGACGCATATCTATTGTTTGTTTGTTTAGTGTTTTTTCTGCAAGCATTTTCACTTAACTCCTTTTAACTTCAATTTGATCACCTGTATGCAAATCTGCATCCAAATTTGGGAAAGACTCAGATGATATTTTAGAATCAACCAGTTTTCACAAAAGAGTTACATATTTGAACAAGTAAGTTTAAAAAATGACCAAAAAAATAAGACAATGATTAATGCCTAACTATCACCCTTGCACAGGTCAAGCTAAACAAAAAACACTACAATTATGTTCAGAGTTTTATATTTCATTAAAGATCAAACTCACTTAATTGCAAGTGCATTAAAGTCCAAAAAGAAATTTATTTTCTCTAGAACATTGTCTTTGAAAAAACTTCTGCTACTGTTAGCGTCGCATTGTCTTTTTTTGATCATCTGATTCCTATAACAATATCTTTTTCTGTAGGTTTTTATTCTTTCTCAAGTAGTACTTTATTTATTATCGAAAGTAGTTTTACTATTTCTGAAGTAGGATTATTTTTATTTTGGATAGCACATAAAATATGAGACTGCATCATGTGACTAATGCAGAAAAACTACAGAAAATTGATAGTAAAAAGCATTTTGACAGTTAAGACCAGTTCTATATGAAGATGCATAGAAACAACCCCTCCCCTTGGCCTACGGTGTACACACATCTCTGTATAAAATCAAAATTGTTATAGATCCTCCTAAATTCTCCTTAAAAAGGAGGACTTTTAGGGGATGAAACAGCCCTGCCAAGGGCAGGGGTCAAAATAATGTGCGGCTTCACAGAGAATTGGTATAAGACCAATTTTTAAACAACAAGATCCCCGATTTCTTTAAGAAATCGGGGATCTTAGCCTCTAATCAGGTTTAATTGATGAGCGATTTAAGAGTTTGGGTTGAAGACTACACTAGAGCTTTATTTCGTTCTCTGCCCTTGTTATGGACAGCAGCACCTAAGGAAATGACCTTTCTCGTTGCTGTCACTTTATTACAGGGGTTTCTTCCTGCTATAAGTGTTTGGATTACCAAGCTAGTAGTAGATACTGTAACAACAGCCTTGACATCCGGCAGAGAATTAGGCTATTCAATTTTGTGGCCTTTGGTAGCAGCATGGGTAGGAGCTTTGCTACTAGAGACACTTTTATCTCCTTGGGTATTCGCACTTCAAGGAAATCTCAATGACAAGTTAACGGCTCACATTAGCTTATTATTAATGCGTAAAGCTGATAATTTTCCAGACCTGAGCCGTTTTGAGGATTCTCAGTTTTATGATGAACTACAACTTCTGCAAGAACAAGTTAGCTATAAGCCGTTGAACTTGCTGGAAAATTTGGTTGAATTAGGTCGATCTTTTGTAACTCTTATAGTGATAGTCGGGCTACTAGTTCCCCTAGCTTTTTGGATACCACTGGTGATTGCGATCGCAACTATACCCCAGATAGTAGTTTCTTCCCAATATGGAAAAGCGATTTGGCTAACTTTATTTGAAAACAGTCCTCAAGCTCGGCGCATGGAGTATTACACTTCGGTGATGCTCACTGACACCTACGCCAAAGAAATCAGATTGTTTAAGCTGGGCTCGTTTTTTACAGAGCGTTACCTGCAAGCATTTCAATCTTTACATCAATCGATGCGTCATCTGAGAGGCAAGCAAGCATTTTGGTCGTCTAGCTTGGCTATTTTGAGTACTTTAGGCAATGGTTTTTCTTTTTACTGGGTAGTACAGAAAGCTTTCAGAGGAGAGTTTAGCCCAGGAAGCGTACTTTTATTTGTACAGTCATTAACTTACTTCCAGAATAATCTAGAAAGATTTGTTGCTAATTGGCTAGAGCTGTTTGAAAATGTCCTCTACATGCAGCAGTTTTTCAATTTTCTCGATAGCCCAATCTCCATGCCACTGAGCATCCCTGGAGAGAAAGTACCAACTCCGATTCGTTCAGGTATTACTTTTGAGAAAGTTGACTTTTACTACCCAGATGGTCGATTAGCCCTCAAGGATATTTCTTTTACCCTTTCCCCTAGGCAAACAGTAGCCATAGTAGGAGAAAATGGAGCTGGTAAAACTACTTTAGTCAAGCTGTTAACTAGATTATACGATCCAACAACAGGAAGCATTCTAGTTGATGGCATAGACCTGAGAAGTTTAAATTTAGAGCAGTGGCGGCAGCAAATTGCTGGGGTTTTTCAAGACTTTGGTCACTATGCGCTCACACTGGGAGAAAATATCGCTTTAGGAAACCTAGCTGCTCTGGAGCGCCCAGATATTCTCCGATACGCCATTGAAAAAGCCGATATCGGCAAACTAGTCGATCATTTTCCTACAAAAGAGGATACACCATTGGGCAAGCAATTTGGCGGCACAGAACTTTCTGGAGGTCAGTGGCAAAAGTTAGCTATAGCTCGCGCTTTTGTCCGCCAAGAAGCCCAACTACTACTGTTGGATGAGCCTACTGCTGCACTTGACCCCCGCAGCGAGTCTGATCTTTATCTTCGGTTTATTGAGTTAACTGAGGGCAAGACAACCATTTTAATTACTCACAGATTAGCTTCAGTGCGGATAGCCGACCGAATCTTAGTCCTTAAAGATGGTCGTTTAATTGAGGATGGAACTCATCAAGAACTTTTACAACGTGGAGGCGAATACACCGCACTGTGGAATATGCAGGCACAACAGTACGGCATTTCTGCTCAATAAAAGACGCGATTAATCCCACATCCCATGAAAAGCTAGAATTTTGAAGTGACGCAGCCCTTTTAATAAGGAGAAGTGGGAGCGCTAGGGGCAACCGTTTGGGTAGAAGAAAGTAAACTTTAGCATCGCTCAAAAATCATGAACATGAATGTGTGACAGATGCGATCGCTTGGAATGGTTCTAACTTTTCCACATCCTGTAAAAAGTTAGATAGTTAGATCATGTAGTTGTAACTATATGTTTTTCAAGTCGTATAAACTTTTATCTATGATACCAATTTAATGTTGATTTAATAATTAACATCTCAAATAAACAATATTTGAGGTTAAAAGCTGTAAGCTATTTTAAACGCCTTCAAATACAGCTTATAAGTAATACTTACTACAGAAGTAATTATTATTTATAGGTTAATTTTCGCTTTGTCTTTCGCTAGAGATTATTTATCTCGTAAAGACATAATAGCCTTTGTCTTTCGCAGTGCAAGAAAATGTTTTCTTGTCCTAAATTTTCATGCTTATAAAACATGAAAATTATTCAAAGTAGCGAACAAGTTTTGCAAACCTCAATTTTGCTGTTTTTGTAACCAAATACCCGAAAATGTCTCTGACAAATACTATCAATTTTAGAAATTTACGAGGCGATTTATTTGGTGGTTTAACCGCTGCGATCGTTTCTTTACCGCTAGCGTTGGCGTTCGGTGTTGCTTCTGGCGCTGGGCCTGTAGCTGGTCTTTACGGTGCTGTTTGTGTTGGTTTTTTTGCCGCGTTATTTGGCGGTACACCAACTCTGATTTCTGAGCCTACTGGGCCGATGATTGTAGTCATAACTACAATTGTCGCTTCCCTGACTGTAAATAATCCTGAGAAGCGATACCTTCCAGCCCCATTCGGAGAGCAGCCATCTCTGAACCCCCTGCGGACAGGTGTTCGCATAACACCTGTGCTATAGGGTTGAAGCGCTGCACCCTTACTTCTTAAAGCTCACTTGTCACAATAATCGCTCTTCGTTAGAGGAGGCAGAAGGAGGTATTCATGGATTTTTTGTCCCTTTTTTTAATGGACTTTGTTAAGCAGTTGCAGTCCCCAACACTCAGCTTTCTGATTGGTGGTATGGTCATTGCCGCCCTTGGTAGCGAATTGGTAATTCCAGAGGCGATTACTCAGATCATCGTCTTCATGCTGCTCATGAAAATCGGTCTGACCGGTGGTCAGGCG
>JBBSOP010000277.1:0-6881 GCA_038259655.1 Chroococcales cyanobacterium | reverse complement strand
GTTTGCCCCCAGAATTACATTAGTAAAATTTTGCAATCTTTAGAAGCTGGGAAAAACGTAGTCGTAGAATTTGGTTCCCAGTCAAATATGCTGTCTTATATGTTGGTGACTAACATGATCACCAGACGGATTCACGAACATTACGTTAAAAAAGCAGATAAATTCTTACAGAGCAAAAATCCCTGCGATCGCCCCACTCCATTAATGATTACCATCGAAGAAGCCCATCGCTTTCTTGATCCAGGAGTTGTCCAAAGTACTATCTTTGGGACGATCGCCCGCGAACTGCGAAAATATTTTGTCACTCTCATGGTAGTTGATCAACGTCCATCGGGGATAGATAATGAAGTTATGTCCCAAATCGGGACTCGAATCACCGCCTTACTTAACGATGAAAAAGACATTGATGCAATTTTTACTGGTGTATCTGGGGCTGGTGGATTGCGATCGGTATTGTCCAAGTTAGACTCTAAGCAACAAGCTTTAATTTTAGGTCACGCGGTTCCGATGCCCGTAGTAGTACGTACCCGTCCCTACGATTCAACTTTCTATACAGAAATTGGCGATCCAGCCTGGGAAGAAAAGCCAGACGAAGAAGTATTCGCTGCGGCTGAACTAGCCAAAGCTGACCTCGGTTTTTAGTGTTTCGTAACATCCCCCCATGATCACAGTCAGCAAAGTTCGGTTATCTCGCTAGTTGTCAGCAACTGTAGAAGAGGTTTTGCCGTCACTATAGAAATAGTCGGATCTATTAAGGAACTTAAAAATAAAATTTGGCAAGTAGACAATTTTGCATTACAATATAAAGCCTTTCTACAGGCTGCTTTACTATTTGCCTAATTTGTCTTACTATAAGAAAAGTAGAACTCATATCGACTTCGGATTTTATCGTTACTACTAACGAGTAGGGACAAGTAAAGTAAATAACTCTCAAAAATAAACCAGCGTGCTTTTAAAAGATTAAAAAATTTAGAGAGGGTAGGGGAACCTATCTCAGGGACGCAGCTTCTTAAAACGGACGTACAAACACATCGCTTTTGGTAGCGCCTTATGTTCCGTGTATAGATGTACTACCTTTCTCATTCACTTAGTTATTAAATATTCATTGTGTTTACGGAGTAGAGGATAAACGCACTAATGCCTACTGTCAACACCCAAGGCGAAAACTTAAACACCAAATTCACGGCTGATATGGTGCGAACCTATCTGCGGGAAATTGGTCGTGTACCATTGCTAACTCGTGAGCAAGAAATTGTTTTTGGGAAGCAAGTACAACAAATGATGAAGCTTCTGGATGCTAAAGACGAATTAGCGAAAAAACTGGATCGTGAGCCAACTTTAGTTGAGTGGTCTGAACAAGTTCAGCAATCTGAAACTGAGGTAAAACAGACAGTTGCTCAAGGTAAACGAGCCAAGCAAAAGATGATTGAAGCGAATCTCCGCTTAGTAGTGGCGATCGCCAAAAAATATCAAAAGCGGAATATGGAATTTTTGGATCTGATCCAAGAAGGAACTCTAGGATTGGAAAGGGGTGTAGAGAAATTTGATCCTATGAGGGGTTATAAGTTCTCGACTTACGCTTACTGGTGGATTCGCCAAGCGATTACACGAGCGATCGCCCAACAAGGTCGAACTATTCGCTTACCAATCCACATTACCGAAAAACTGAATAAAATCAAAAAAGTGCAGCGAGAACTGGCTCAAACCTTGGGGCGATCGCCTTCTCCTGCGGAAATTGCTAAAGAATTAGAGCTAGAACCTGCTCAAATTCGTGAGTATCTGAATATGGCACGTCAACCAGTATCTTTAGATGTGAAAGTTGGGGATAACCAAGATACCGAACTGCAAGAAATGCTGGAAGATGACGGCCCATCACCAGAGTATTACACTACTCAAGAGTTCTTGCGTCAAGACTTAAATACTTTGTTGGCAGAACTAACCCCCCAACAACGAGAAGTTGTAGCCTTGCGCTTTGGTTTAGAAGACGGTAACGAGATGTCACTGGCAAAAGTGGGTGAGCGACTGAATCTCAGCCGTGAGCGCGTCCGCCAGCTAGAACATCAAGCTCTTGCTCATCTGCGTCGCCGTCGCGCTAACGTCAAAGAGTATGTTGCTAGCTAAAAACGATAGCTTTTAGTTAGGTGACGCGCCTCCTGAGTTCAGGGGGCGATTTTTTTATGTCTATGTCCTACATTCCGCCCTTAGAACTGGCACACGGGGTATTTTTGACGCATTAATTAAATGGTACGTTTATCGTGGCTCAAATTCAGAGTCAAGAGACTCAAAACCCTTGCGGTTGCTTCGCTTTGTGCCTTAGTGGTGAAAAATATTGACCCACAGAGACACAAAGAGAAAAATAATCAAAACTAATTCGGAATGAAATACGCTCTGTTGTAGCTCTCGAAATAATCCTAAAAATGTGAATTTTAAATCTAAGAAAATGCCAAAATACAATATCCAAAATTCATGAAAATGTTTAGTTTTTGATTTACATCACCCAATCGGGTGAATCTATAGGGTGAAGAAAGAATAGATGAATCAATGATAGGGTATGACTATCGTCCAAAATTGAACAAAAACTTCGTTTTACGCTAGTTTTTTATTTTAAACAATATATATCAAACCTTTGACGGAGCCTTGATCATAGATAGTTGTTTATGGTTTAAGTGAGTCGCAGAGGAAATAGTTAGTTTTTTAACAGGAGAAATCGGGTGCTTAACAACATTTCTAAATTCTTTCCCCCGCGTAGGTTACAAATTCCCTTCCTGAGCTTACTTATCGCCCTTGGTGCTGTAGGTGAACAGACAAAACCAGTTTTGAGTAATCAAGTAGACCCAGAATTAGAACCTACATCAATAGCATTATCTGATGATTTTTCACTATCAACTGATGCAGATACAAATTATCAGAGTAGCTATCAACCTTCTCTGTTGTCACGGCTGAGAGAAGTTCGAGAGCAGAGAAATCAAGTTTATTCTCAACAAGATTCGGGGCTAGTATCCTCTGCAACTTTGTCAAAGAAAAATGACAAAATAGTTCCTACAACAACAGTGCAGAATATCGAGACTCGAAAAGCTGCAAAAGAAGCAGAAGTAATGCCAAGAGCAAGTTTTCCCAAAAAAGATGGAATTTATCTCTATGGTCAATCGCCAAAACCAAATCAGTTGGGACAAGGGTATGTTTTATTTCAGAAGCAGCAAGACAAAGTAATAGGTGCTTTGTATATGCCTAACTCCGAGTTTAGTTGCTTTCAAGGCACACTTGATCGCTCAGGAGAGTTGGCAATGACAGTTCATAGCTCACCAGATGAAGATAGTTTGACTCAGGTAGCTACATCCAACGGCGTACCTAGAATTAATGGAGATGAGCCAATTACTTATGATTACTCGGTAGCACTGCAAGACTATCATCAATTAAAATCGATTAGTGTTAGCGATCGCCGCATGTTGCAGATGTGTAATCAATCTTCCACAGGTCTCTACACAAAACTAGTTAAATAATGACAAATTTAAAGTTTTGATCAACAATGAGTCTTGAAAATAATTCATTGTTGATTAAAAGCTAGTATTCAGTAGCAACTGACATTAATACTCAATTCCTGGTTGCGCTTTAACGCCTTGATCACGGAAAGGATGCTTGATTAGCGTCATTTCGGTTACTAAGTCAGCTCGTTCGATTAAAGCGGCTGGTGCGCCCCTACCTGTAAGAATAACGTGTTTATGAGGGGGTTTTTGCGCTAGTCCAGCTAAGACTTCATCTATTTGTAAATAACCCAATTTGAAAGCAATATTGATTTCATCCAGTAGCACTACATGAAAGTCTGGGTTGAAGATATATTCTAAAGACTTTTCCCAAGCGGCGCTAGCTTTATCGAGATCGCGATCGCGGTCTTGAGTTTCCCAGGTAAAGCCTTCGCCCATAGCGTGAAACTCTAACTGGCCTTCCCAATGACTGAAAACCGCTTTCTCCGCCGGTTCCCAGGCTCCTTTGATGAATTGAACGATCGCCACTCTATAGCCATGACCAAGCGATCGTAACACCATGCCTAAGGCCGCAGTAGTTTTACCTTTACCGTTGCCAGTATTTACAATAATTAACCCTTTTTCTGGTACAGCTTGTGCTATGCGCCGTTCTTGTACTTCTTTACGGCGCTGCATTTTCTGGCGGTACTGTTCATCAGTTAACTCAGGTAGATTTGAGGACATTACTTCGTCAATTAAGCGCTCAATTTCTTTATCTGAGTTTAACTCTTCTGGTGTATCGCTTTTCATCAAACTTGCCTGAAAATACTGCTGCAATTACTAGAATTACCTAACTTGACTGAGATAGTGTGATCAGATATGTCTAGTCAGATTACACTCAAAAATTGATATATATTTAATTTAATTAATATATTTATTCAATAAATATGCAACAACATACGATACAAAAATAGAATCCTCAGCTTGATATAATTTTTGCTATTTGAAAGCAAAAGTCAAGTCGCTTTGCTCCAATTAAAAATTAAAAATTATTAATTAAAAATTTTAAACGCTATCTAAGAGAAGCTACGCGTAGATTAAGCGCACTCTTTCTACTGTATTTAATATCATATTTCCAGAAGATTTAAAGTGACACTTTACTATCTTATAAATAACGAATTTGGCTTTGATTTATGAATTGCTCTTATTGAGATTTTGAGGATATCGTGTAGGGCGCACTTGGGCGCTGATACTCCACACCACTCCTTAATTATGGAACTACACAATATATAAGTTTTTCACATTATTTTGTAATTTATTGAAATTAAGATTATCACTTAAATGATTACTAAACTTTAATGTTGCATTTACGTATTATTTACCTTCTGTTATACAACCAAAGATATATTGCAATCGCTAAGTTTTACTAAACTTCTGTAACTTTGCAGAAACAATTGTAGTTTTTTCAAAATAAATGAAAAAGTCTAAGTTTTTCAGGGTTCTACCTATTGCTGCTGGTACAGCAATATTTTTCACTCTGTTTAATTATCTACAAACAACAGCCCAAACTTCAAGTGTTCATCTCAGAATGGGAAATCCCAGTAATGCTGGTAGTAGTTATAGCAATCGGTTATTGAGCAAATCTCAGTACGCAGTTTCTTACAATTGCTATAGAGGAACACCAAATTGGGTCAGTTGGCAATTAAATAGATCATGGCTAGGAAGCGCACCTCGCCAAGATGATTTTCGTGCAGATACTACATTACCTTCAAGTTGTTATCGAGTCACTTCTTCTGATTATACTGGTAGCGGATTTGATAGGGGACATACGGCTCCTTCAGCAGATAGAACAAACACAGTTGCCAATAACTCTGCTACTTTTTTAATGACAAATATGATACCCCAAGCACCTGATAACAATCAGGGAGTATGGGCGAGTCTAGAAAGTTATTGTCGAGATTTGGTGAATAATCAGAACAAAGAACTTTATATTATTTCGGGTTCTTATGGCACTGGTGGTACAGGGTCAAATGGTTTCAAAACTACAATTTCTGGTGGTAAAGTTACTGTCCCGACAAGAACATGGAAGGTTATTGTAGTATTAGATTCATCCAATTCTGGAGCTAGTAGCGTCACTACTAACACAAGAGTAATTACTGTTAATATACCTAATACACAAGGTATCAGAAATGCGAATTGGAAAAACTACAGAGTCAGTGTTGATTCTATTGAAGCGAACACTGGTTACAATTTGCTCTCTAATGTTTCTACATCTGTTCAAAGTACAATTGAATCTAGAGTTGATACTTTGTAAGACTTGTTAATGCAAATTAAAGCCTGTCTATATCTATAGACAGGCTAATGATTGATTAGTTAGGTTTCTACGACTTTTGTTGAAATTCCAGCTAAATCTTGATCTGGAGTTTTACCAACAATATAGACATCAATACTGATTGTACCTATGCGATAAACATTGATATCAGTCAGGTTATTTTTTAGTGTTTTGACGAGCGATTTAAATTTTGGTACGTTTTGTTTTTGTGTTTCATCGTACCATTCCTTTTCTTGGATACAATTACGGAAAAAATAATCTAGTTCTACTATTTCAATTGATGTTTCTTGGGGATATCCTGTTAACTGGAGAAGTTTTTGATGTGTCAAAGGTTCTTGAGCTTCACCAGCCCACAAAAAAACTTCAAATTGATACTCTGACTCACTCATCATTAGCAAACCATTAGTAGCTTGCTTGAGCTTTTCAGTAATTTCATTATTCATAAAATTATAGAATTTATTTATATACGATATTTTAAATTTAGCATCATTAGAATGACTATGGTTGCCCAACAAGTACTGGTGGCAAAGTAGTTTCCAACGTAGCTTTCTTTAATAACGGTGTTAACTCGTTAGATCATGTTCGGCAAAAGACTTATCATTAAGACCGCAGAGAGCAGGGAGCAGGGGGAAAGAGGTTTTTAAAATTTTTGCATAGATGCCCGGAATAATAACTAATCAAGCGAACATGATATTAGACCAAATTTTTGATGCCAATGGTAATTTGATTGTTAACACGCCAATTGAGTTTAGCAGAGTTACATCTATCCCCGAACCCTCCTTGATCTTAGGGATTCTAGCTCTTGGCATCTGGGGGAATGCCATAGCACTTTCAGGCAAAGTAAAACACAAATCAACACTATGAGTCTGCACCATCCAGTGCGGGAAACCATCGCTCAAGTTTCTTTTAAGAATACTCATAAGGCGGGCGATCGCCGACGGTGGGGCTCCCTAATTGTCTAATTAGTATGCAAAGCAGATAAACTAAAAAAGGAATTTACCAGCAGCAAAAAGAAGCGTGATAGTAAAGAAGCCACGTCATCGCCCACAAAGGAGTTTCCCTGACGCTCAACGTATAATTGTGGAATG
>JBBSOP010000276.1:0-6905 GCA_038259655.1 Chroococcales cyanobacterium | reverse complement strand
TTGTGTGTACACGGTAGCTTTTTAGGAGTGAGATGAGCTTAATTGATACGGCATTTTAGCTGTGTCAGTCCACTACACTACTATGGTAAATAACTTAGGACTTAGAACTGATGCAGGACAGGCAAGAATACATTTCACAAGTCGTAGTCACTGCTGCACAAATGCGGGATATTGAAGGGCGGATCTTTGCAGCAAAAATGCCTGTGGCAGCTTTGATGCAAAAGGTGGCAGGACTAATTGCTCGTCGCATTGAAGTGATAATTCCTTCACACCCCATTATCAACTCTCGTGTGGGGATTTTAGTTGGCCCTGGTCATAACGGTGGTGATGCTTTGGTAGTAGCCCGTGAGTTACACTTTCGCGGGTATAAAGTTAGTATCTATTCGGCTTTTTCTAAGCTGAAGGAATTAACATCGCAGCATTTGCAGTATGCCCAAAGTTTGGATATTCCATGTTATTCAGAATTTACGCAATTATCAGATTGTGATTTTTTCGTTGATGGATTATTTGGATTTGGTTTAGAAAGAGCGATCGCTGATCCCATAGCTTCTACAATTAATCAGATCAATAATTGGCATAAACCGATTATTAGTATCGATTTGCCTTCGGGTTTGCACACCGATACAGGTGAAGTTTTGGGGACTGCTATTCGTGCTACTCACACGTTTTGTCTAGGCTTATGGAAGTTGGGTTTTTTACAAGATCAAGCTTTAGATTATATCGGCAAAGCTGAATTAATCGATTTTGATATTCCCTTAGCTGATGTGCAAGCTGTTCTCAAAGATGCACCGCAGATTAAACAAATCACAAAAGCAACGGCACTTTCTACTCTTCCTTTACCTCGTCCACCAGTTACTTACAAATATAAAGAAGGTCATTTACTTTTAATTTGTGGTTCACGCCGCTATGCTGGTGGGGCAATTTTAACTGCTTTAGGGGCGCGTGCTAGCGGTGTCGGGATGCTCTCTATTGCTGTACCAGAATCTTTGAAACAACTTTTGGTGTCTCATTTGCCAGAAGCGCTGATTGTTGGTTGTCCAGAGACGGAAACCGGAGCTATTGCACATTTACAATTACCACAAAAAACTGATCTGAGTTCTTTTAGTGCGATCGCTTGTGGCCCTGGTTTAACATTAAATGCTACTTCTATTGTCGAACAGGTGATCAACAGCGATCGCTCTTTGGTTTTGGATGCTGATGGTTTAAATATCTTGGCACAATTGGGAACAATCCCCACATTACAAAAACGTCAAGGACCAACAGTACTAACGCCCCATGCTGGTGAATTTCAACGGTTATTTCCTGATATTGCAGATCCTAAACAAGATAAAGTCAAAGCTGTACAATCAGCAGCAGCACAAACTGGGGCTATAGTGCTATTAAAAGGCGCAAGAACGGCAATTAGTAACCCCCAAGGTGTCGTTTGGATTAATCCTGAAAGTACCCCAGCTTTAGCCCGTGGCGGTAGTGGTGATGTGTTAACTGGTTTACTGGGTGGATTATTGGCACAAGCGGCTACCAAACAAATTCCTGTAGAGGATATTGTGGCAACTGCGGCTTGGTGGCATTCGCAAGCGGCTATTTTAGCAGCACAAGAACGTACAGAATTAGGTGTAGATGCGTTTACATTGACACAATATTTAATGAAAGTTGTTAGTAATTAAAATTTATTTAATACCATAATTGTCTTTGACTAGCACCTGCACTCAAAATATTTAATTAATTAATTAATTAAGCTCTTAAAGATAGACCATAATTTTCTAAAAAGTTTAAAGGGATATCTGGAAGATTAACAAGCATATTATCCCACGCACTGTAAGTCTGTAAAGCCTCTATAACTAATGTAAGTGGCTCAGAAAAAATCTCCTGAAATTCGGCTTCTTCTGGAAGCTGAATTTTATAGGCTAATTGTTCTTTCGGAGGAGAAAAATGAGTATCAACCCCTTTACGATTTCCTCTGGCATCAACACGATACCAACCTATCTCAGGTAAATATATTGCATTAAAACCATGCAAACTATAAGGTTCACCATTGTCGTTAATGCTTAATCTTTGATAGCAAAATCCTGCCGGAATCCCATTAGCTCTTAGTAATCCGGCTAGTAAATGACTCTTGGCGAAGCAATAACCTGTTTTGTATTTAAGTACGTCTGAAGCTCGACAGGTTATAGGATTCATCTGATAGTCGTAGCTATGATAAATTTCATCCCGTACCCACTCAAAACAAGCTTTTGCAATTCCCTCCAATGTTTGATGTCTTGATGCAATTTTATTTGCTATTTCCCGGACTTTAGGATGTTGCCAATCAACAACTTCACTCACTTGCAGATATTCTTCCATTTAAGACATTTTAATCACACATACTATAAAATTTATAATAAAACTGCCCTTAATGAGAGTTCATCTAAGAGCAGTTTTTTATATTCAAGCCTAAATAAACCAAGGAACTATACATCCTCAAGTTCAAATTGAGCTACTGTCACAGCGTTAAAAGCAAAAGCAAAAACCAACGGCATGGGACATCTAAGTACAAAGGTAGAAACGACTGCTGCAACTGTACCAATCACTGCCGACATCGACCACAATCTTTCTTCTACGGTTAATCCTTTTTCAGCTTTAATCAATCTTAAGACATGACTGGGAATGGGTTCAGGCATTACTCCTCCAGGAGGAAAAGCCCAATAATTGTTACGCCGTTCAACAAATAATTCTGTCCAGCCATTTTCTTGGCACCATGTTTCGATCCAGTCAACAGAGTAATGTGTCATATCGGTGTGGGTAATTCGGCTTGTTTAATTTGTGTAGTGGGTGAATATAAATCTTGAGGGGGATTTCAAGAATAGTTAATAATTACTATGCAGTTACAGTTAATTCTCCTCTGGTAAAGCTTGCTGAGCATATCCTGCTCGAAGCAATGCTTATCACTCACCTTAATTAAAAGACTAACAGTCAATAGTGGCTGTTAACCTCAAAAGACAATAAACTTTACTTGAAAAGCTTTAATATCAAGAAATGTAAACAACTCAGCGATCGCTTAATCAATGAAACATCCTAAAAGTCAATTTTTGATGTCAATAATTGTAAATTTTCTAGTTAGCTAATACTTTATTTGATTGATTTAATTTCTAAAAACTAAATACTATGCTAGTTACGTTTTGTGGCGAACTAGTTACTCTGTTTCTAGTAATAAATCCTTGAATATTTTAGTGCGATCGCCAACCGAATATTACAGAATATTAACTGATGCTTCTAATCCCTAATCTCCAGTCTGTTTGAGATGCGGTAAGCTTAAATGCAGTGATGGAACATCAAATTGGCTACTTAGATTATGTTTTGGAAGCAAGGAATAGCATTAATTTTGGGGATAATAGTACTTTTCTTGGCTGACCCAGCGCAAGCGGTAGATTGGACTCATCCTCTGTCATTTAGTAATGCAGAGTTAGGAAGACGCGATTTTTCGGGTCAAACTTTGCAAGCTGCTGAGTTTTCTAACGCCAATATGGAAATGATTAACTTTGAAGGTGCGGACTTGCGGGGAGCAGTTTTAAGCGCTTCGGTGATGACCCAAGCAAATCTGCATGGAGCAGATTTAACTAATGCGATGGTCGATCAGGTAAACTTGACTGGTGCTGATTTAAGTGATGCCGTTTTAAAAGAAGCTCTTTTACTTCGTGCCATCTTTCCTGGTGTGAACATAGACGGTGCAGATTTTACTGATGCAATTTTAGATGGCGCACAAGTTAAAGAACTGTGCAACCAAGCTAGTGGCGTAAATTCTAAAACTGGCGTAGAAACTCGTTATTCTTTAGGATGTCGATGAAGCGTGTTGGTGTAATTGGCGGTGGGCAACTTGCCTGGATGATGGGGGATGCCGCAAAGAAGTTAGGAGTAGAATTGGTAGTGCAGACTCCTAGTAGAGATGATCCTGCTGTATCCATTGCTCAGGACAAGGTTTTTGCCGCAATTGATGATGTCATTGCTACTGAGGTTTTAGCCAGCAAAAGCGATGTCATCACCTTTGAAAATGAATTTGTGAATTTAGATGCTTTATCTGTTCTAGTACAGCAAGGCGTATGCTTTCGTCCTAGTTTGGCAGCTTTAGCTCCTCTTTTAGATAAATATCATCAACGTTGCTATTTACGTGATTTGAAATTACCTGTTCCCAAATTTTTCGCCCTGGAACAGCAGGAAGATATTGCATCTAAAATAGAATATTTAGGTTTTCCACTAGTTCTTAAATCCCGTCGTCATGGCTATGACGGACAAGGTACTTTTATTATCCCAGATTTAGCTACTTTGCAGCAAAAGCTAAATTCCAGCAACATTTCTTTGTTTTTAATCGAGCAATTTGTACCCTTTGCTAGAGAATTAGCAGTAATTGCGGCTCGTTCTGTAAAAGGTGAGGTTGTGACTTATCCAGTGGTAGAAACCCAGCAAGAACAACAAGTGTGTAGACGAGTGATTGCCCCAGCTGATATTACACCTAATCAAGCAGCAGAAATAGAGGCGATCGCACATACTCTACTAAATAGCTTGCAAGCAGTGGGAGTTTTTGGCATTGAGCTATTTCTGACTAATGACGGTAAGGTGTTAGTGAATGAAATTGCCCCTCGGACACATAATTCTGGGCATTTTTCCTTGGATGCTTGTGAAACATCTCAGTTTGAGCAGCATTTAAGAGCCGTTTGTGGTTTGCCTTTGGGTAATCCCACCTTGCAATGCGCCAGCGCTGTGATGGTTAACCTGTTGGGGTATGAAAATTCTCATAGTGACTACCACAGCCAACGCCAACAATTAGCAGCGATTCCCCACGCTTTTGTTCACTGGTACAGAAAAGCAGAATCACGTCCTGGGCGCAAGTTGGGACACGTTACTGTTTTGCTAGACGATCAAAACCAAGATACCGCAACTGCCATCGCTCACAACATAGAATCTATCTGGTATCCGAGCTAAATTCGCTCTTAATTTCCTATCTTGAACACACAACCTGTTTTTGAAAGCTATAATGAGTTAGTTCCACTGCGACGTTGGTGACTGCCATCAAGTTTTTTGATCTATGTCTTTAAAGAACAGGGAGCTAAATATTTCTCGTGGCAGTATACCGGGCATGTACCCGGAAACTTTAAACGTAGAACATCGGTTCCCACCTGGTTAAACCAGGTCATAAACTTAGGTAAAACGGCGTTGCGGTGAACTTAAAATTATCAGCTCCCAAAGTCAGCAAGAACTTGGGAGCTTTAATTTTTTATAAAATTAGTCCTTAATAAATGGCTGAGAAAAACAAAATCTGTATAAGTTGATTCTAATTTAGTGATCGTTCGGAGTTAAGATAACAAAAATTCCGTTAAATTGTGGTTAAAGCTACAAAAAATTGTCACAACAACTTACTCATACCGTGTTTCCAGCCTCGGTTTTCCGATTAGACAGTGGCTTAACGTTTATTCATCAAGAAATTCCCACTACCCCTGTAGTTGTGGCTGATGTTTGGGTGCGTGCTGGAGCAACCCTTGAGCCTGAACCTTGGTTTGGCATGGCTCACTTTTTAGAACACATGATTTTTAAAGGTACAGCGAAACTAGCCCCTGGCGTGTTCGATTGCAAAATTGAAAATGGGGGTGGTGTGAGTAATGCAGCCACAAGCTACGATTATGCTCATTACTCCTTAACTACAGCTGCTCCTTTTTTAGCAGATACATTACCCCACTTGGGAGAATTACTGCTAAATGCAGCAATTCCAGATGATGAATTTATCCGCGAACGAGACGTGGTACTTGAGGAAATCCGTTCTTGTAATGATGATCCCGATTGGATAGGATTTCAAGCCCTCAATCAAAGCATTTATCAACACCATCCTTATGGGCGTTCTGTGCTGGGTACTGAACAAGAACTCATGCAGCAGTCACCAGAAGCCATGCGCTGTTTTCATCGCGCTCACTACCAACCGGAAAATATGACAGTAGTGATTGCGGGAGGAATTGCCCAACAAGCAGCTTGGGAGTTGCTAAATCGCTCATTTGTTGATTTTGCCGAACGCTCTGATTGTCCACAATCTCCCCAAGTGGTAGAGCCAGTTCTCACTGGGATTTGTCGTCAAGAACTGTGTTTACCTCGCATAGAGCAAGCACGGTTAATGATGGCGTGGGTTGTACCAGGAGTAGAACAACTTCGGACTGCTTATGGTTTAGATATATTGTCAGTATTATTGGCAGAAGGGCGAACTTCGCGTTTAGTGCACGATTTGCGAGAAGAATTGCAATTGGTACACGGAATTTATAGTAACTTCTCTTTACAACGAGAATCGAGTCTTTTTACTATTACTGCCTGGTTAGAGCCAGAAAACTTAGAGCAAGTTGAGTACTCAATTCTGACTCATTTAGATAATTTGCAAAGTCAAGGAATTAGCGAACAAGAACTTGTGCGTACACGCAGATTACTTTGTAATGAGTATGCTTTTTCTACGGAAACACCAAATCAGCTGACTGGTCTTTATGGTTATTACAATACCATTGCCCAAGCGGAATTAGCTGTGGCATATCCTGATCAGATTCAATCATTAAATGCTCAAGAACTGCAACAATTAGCTAAACAATATCTTTCACCGCAGCATTACGCGGTTACTATACTTAAACCCTGTTAGTCAGTTGTCTGTTGCTACAAGCAGCCGTCATGAACTGCATACACGAGAACGAATGAAAATTATTTTTATCTTGGTGTCTGTGTGGTTCAAAATTTTTCACCACTAAGGCACAAAGACACAAAGTTTTTGGTTCTTAAGTACTTAGTATGCTAAATTATTAGCTGCAAAGGTTAAAAAGTATAAATAATTGCATAAAATCTTTAGTAAAACCTTTGACGTAATTGACTTAGGACGCAGATTTATTATTAACTGTAAGTACTAAAAAAGT